>CAVGLH010000105.1:0-7820 GCA_963630065.1 Bacteroides fragilis
AAAGGTTCCGCAGCTACTGGGGCGAGAAGGGCGGCATCACCGTGAGCGGTGGTGAAGCATTGATGCAGATAGACTTTCTCCTGGAATTGTTTGAGAAAGCCCACAGGCGCGGCATCAATACCTGTCTTGATACTTCTGCCCAACCATTTACCCAAACCGGTGTTTTCTTTGAAAAATTCGAACGTCTGATGGCCGTCACCGATACTGTTCTTCTCGATATCAAGCATATCGACGACGAAGAGCACCGTAAACTTACACGCCATTCCAATAAAAATATCCTGGCTTGCGCCCGCTACCTGAGCGGGATTCACAAGCCCGTGTGGATACGCCACGTCCTCATACCTGGCATCACCGACAAGGACGAATACCTCTTTGCCCTGCGTGATTTCCTGTCCACACTCACCAATGTGGAGCGCATCGACGTGTTGCCTTATCACACGCTCGGTGTCTATAAGTATGAGAAACTAGGCATCCCTTACCCCTTGCAGGGAGTGGAAGCTCCTGTCAAGGATCGGGTGAGCCATGCCGAAGAAATCCTTTGCCAGGCTCTTTCTTAGGCTATGTATGACTTGAGATGAGCCTCCAGCGAGCTCGTCAGCCGGGCCTTGATGATAGGTTTGGTGATATAGTCGTTGGCTCCCAATTCGTAGCATTCGTCGATGTTGTCCTTGTTGCTGAGCAGGGATACCACGATGATGGCCATCTGCGACTTGGAATATCTCCCTCTCACATAGTCTATCACGTCCCAACCGTTCACCTGGGGCATCATCAAGTCCAGCAGGATGATGTCTGGTTTGAACGAGTCTACCATACCGATGGCTTCCTTTCCGCCACTGGCTGTTTTCACGTCAAGATCGAATGTCTTGATCATCTCCTTGATTGTGTCGATGTTGTCGGGAATATCGTCGACAATTAATACTTTGTTGTTCATCATCACATCTCGTTATAGTTGTTTTTGTATAGGTTAAGGCTTTGGGGCTATGCTGCTTTCGCTACATAGCCTTGGCCTTGTGTATTCCATAGATGTCGCACATGAAGCCATTGTCTGTGAGTAGCTTGTTCATGTCGATGTTGTCGAATATCTTGTGGTGTGTGCCTATCACCACTATCTGATATTTCCTGTCGAGCACCTTCGGGTCGTTGTTCACCTTGATGCTGTATTCCTGCTTCACCTCGTCGATGTCCACCAGTGGGTCGTAGAGTGTGGTCTTGTATCCCGCCCCCATCAGGTTGATGTATAGGTCGGCCACCTTGGTGTTGCGCAGGTCGTCGCTGTCGGGCTTGAAGGAGAAGCCTAGGATGAGCACGTTGGTCTCCGGTGCCTTGAACTTTCTCTTTTCCGAAGCGCTCTTGATTTTTCCGGCCATCCATACCGCCATCTGCTCGTTCACCTCACGTGCGGTGGATAGGAGCGATGGCACCACGTCCACCTCCTGTGCCTTGTTGATGAGATAGTAGGGGTCCACGGCGATGCAGTGGCCGCCCACCAGTCCGGGCGTGGCTGGCACAAAGTTCCACTTGGTGCTGGCAGCCTCGGTCACGTCCTCGATGTTGATGCCCATCTTGTCGAATATCTTTTCCATCTCGTTGAAGAAGGCTATCTGCACGTCGCGCTGGCAGTTTTCCATCAGTTTGCAAGCTTCAGCAATGCGGATGCTCTTGGCCTTGTGGGTGCCGTGGGTGAGTACGGAGGCATAGAGGTTGTCGATGATTTCCGCTGCCTCGGGCGTAGAACCGCTCGTCACCTTCACGATGTTCTCGATGGTGTGTACGGTGTCGCCGGGGTTGATGCGTTCGGGCGAGAAACCTACGTAGAAGCTCTGGTTCAGTTTCAGTCCCGATGTCGAGGCCAGCAGGGGAGCGCAAACCTCCTCGGTCAGTCCGGGATATACGGTAGACTCATACACCACGATGTCGCCCTCCTTCAGGATGCTTCCCACGGCAATGGTGGCGTTTCTCACGCAACTGATGTCGGGTTTGTTCGACTTGTTCACGGGCGTTGGCACGGCGATGATATACACGTTGCATTGTTTCAGGTCTTCGATGTTGCTGGTCAGTCTCAGTCCTTGATCTAGCGCCTTCGCCATCGGCTTGTTTTCCGTTGTCATCTGTTTGTCGAGCAGTTTGGCAACCTTGTTGGCGTTGATATCATAGCCCCAAGTGTCGTATTTCTTTGAGAATAGGCATGCCAGTGGTGTACCTACGTATCCCAGTCCTATCACACCTATCTTGAACTCAAAAGATTTGTTTATCATATATCTATTTTTTGTTTATACTTTTTGTTTTCTTTTTTATGACTATAGATGTTCCTCCCTCGAATCTTTCCATCCTTCCATCTTTCCATTTTTCCATTTTTCCATTTTTCAGATTCCCTCCAGCTGTGCATAGCGCGAGGTCTTCTCCGGATTCCATGTGTCCTTGTACGAACGGTGGAAGAATAGCTCCTGCAGGTGGGCCGAGAGTCGCGCCAGCCTCAGAAAGTAGCCCGTGTAGGGCGACATCAGGGGCAGGTATTTGTAGAGGAACAAGTCGTCTTTTTTCCTTTCCGACACCATCATCACCAGCAGGAAGGCCAGCTGCGAGAAGCATACTCGGATGAAGTAGCCCAGGGCAAGCACCTCCACGATGTGGGTGTTGAAAGTGATGGCCAGCTTCACGATATACCACAACCACAGGAAGTTGAGGAAGCAGTCGTATGTCACGCTCTCCATGTTCGACACCCAGTTCAGGAAACTCCAGTTCTTCGTAGGCAGCAGGATGTCGGCGTGCTTGCGCAGACGGAATCTCACCAACGAACGTGACCATCTGATTCTCTGGTGGTAGAGCTTGTACCACTTTGTGGGTACGTTGGTCATGCAGATGGCATCCTCGGCGAATTTCACCTTATATCCCGCCTTCCTGATTTTCTGCGTCAGGTCGCCGTCCAGTCCCGGTCCGATGTCCCAGTAGCCCACTTCCTTGAGCATCTGGTGGTCGAAGGCACCGAAGGCACCCGATATGATGTGGTAGATGCCCAGTTCGCTGGTCACGATGCGCCCCACCTGTATTCGCTTCAGATATTCGAAAGCCTGCAGCGAGGTGCAGATGGATTCCTTGTAGTTGCGCACTTTCACGCATCCGCCCACTCCCTTCACCATGCCGTCCATATAGAAAGGCACGAGGATGTTCTCCAGGGCATCGCGGTCGAGCGACGAGTCGGCATCGAGGCAAACGATGTATTTCCCCCGGGCCATGTGAGCCCCGTAGTTGCTGGCTGCGGCCTTGCCTCCGCGGGTCTCCATCCTCAGATAGTGGGTGATGTAGCCCGCGCGGTATAGGTCGTTGCATATCAGCTTGGTGTTGTCGTCGCTGCCGTCGTCCACCACGATGATTTCATAGTGGCGGTAGGTTTGCTCGGCGAGCGACATCACCATCTTGTATATATGGCTGCCTTCGTTCTTTCCCGGCACGAGAATGCTCACGAGCGGGTTTTCCCTGTAGAGGAAGAACTTGGCGTATTCCTTTTCCTTGTCCCTGCGGTTCTTGCCCATCAGCCGGTAGCCTATCACCAGGTATTCCAGGATGTAGTACCGGGGCATCTCCACGAAGAAGAGAAACCAGTAGGTGTTCACGATGCTGCTGAACGAGAGCGTGCTTATCCAGTCGAAGAAGTCGTTGAGCGTCTGTGCTATTTCAAACATACTTTTCTTTCCTTTCTCCCCTTTTTTGGGGGGGGTTATCTCAGCACGGTGAGTGCCAGGATGGATACCATGATGAGCACGCCGGCGATAATCACGAGGATGGCCACCAACTGCTTGTAGAGTTTGATGCGGCGCAATATCTTGTCGTTGTCGTCTTCCTCGGGCTGCAGGTCGAGCCTTTCGGCCTGTGCCTCCACTTCCTCGTCCACCTCGATGGGGGTCTCGCTGTAGAGGCAGTAGTCGTCGGGGGTCATGTCCACGTAGGTCAGTCGGCTGAAGAAGTCGTCGTTCTTCTCGGTCAGGCTCCGGCTCTTGGTGTCGAGCATGCAGCATACGATTTCCTCCGGTTCTATCTTGTCGGCTATCTTTCGGATGGCCATCGACATCTCGCGGCTCAGTTTCTTCCGTGTGGTTTCCACGGAGGCCTTGTCGTAGACGCTGGTGGCTACGTAGAAGATGTTGTTGCGGTAAGACACCTTGTGGTTGCCGAAGATGCGGCAGAGCTGGCTCTGGATGTTGTCCCTGAGCTTCACGGTGTCCTTGTTGTCGTTCACCACCCATATCTTTCCCGCCATCACGGTCACCTCGTCCTTCTGGTTGGCCTCCATCAGGATGCGCTGCAGGCGGTTCTCCAGCAGGGGGTATTCCATGTAGTTGTCATAGAGGTTGCCCAGGTTGCTGAAGGCGTAGCTTCCGGTGGTCAGCACGCGTATGCCTTCCTCCGTAATCTCGTAGTCCACCACGTCTCGGGGCACCAGGGCGCTTACGGGATAGGTGCTCTCGCAGTAGCAGCAGGTGGTCTTGGTGACGGGCGAGGTGAAGGAGTTGTCGCAGTCGTTGCAGGAGTATACCACGGCCGGCCGGTCGTAGTCCACACCGATGTGGCGCAGTTTCCTGTGGCATTTCGGGCATACCAGCATTCCTCCCACGTTGTAGCTGGTCTCCGGCGACACGTTGGCGCATGCGAAGTGGTGGATGATGTTCTGTATCTTCAGGTTGGAGCTTCCGCACTTGGGGCAGCACTCTGTGTAGAGCAGGTGGGAGTGGTTGCACTTGGGGCAGAGGTGCTCCTTGATGAGGTAGCGGTGCATCTTCAGCGCGCCGTATTCCACCATGGAGTCCTTGAACATGAACATTTCGTTCAGGTGGAAGAGTCCCATGCTATGGTAGTGCTCGAAGATGGGGTTGATGTATCCCAGCGACGATTTCTCCAGCAGTCGATGCCCCATCACTCGCTGGTCTCGCGAGAGCAGGTATCTCAGGATGTTGGAAAAAAGGTGGTTGGGCTGTGCGGCGCGTGTGGTCTCGCTCTTGATGCCATACTTCTGTCTGGCCAGCTTGATTCTGTCGATGATCTCGTACACCTTCTCATTGTTCATGTCGCTCACGTAGGCGTCGATGAGATAGTCGGATATCTGCTCCCGTCCCGACACGGCAGTGTTGGCGAAGATGGGCTTGTAGCTACATTTCCACGACAAGATAGGGCTGGCTCCATACAGGATGGCATGGAACGCGCGCTCACTCTTGGTATTGATGTATATGCAGTCGAAATATTCGGGCTGGATGTCAGGCGTGGAGTCGATGTCGATGTAGCTGTCGATGGTGAGCACCATGTCGCCGCGCTTGTTTCTTCTGAGTCCTATCATTGTCTTTTTCTCTTGTTCTGTATTGGGGGGATGCTATCATTGTTGATCAGCTGCTCGCTTCTCTTCACGTTCTCGTCCTTGCCCACGGGGATAGTGTACATCGGCAGGGGCTTGGGGTCGAGCATGGCACTTATCTTGTTCACTCTTATCTGCACGGGCAGCTTGTTGCTCAGCACCCATGCCGGCACCCTCTGGTTGGGGACGAAGGTGTATACGGCCACCACGGCGTTGGCGTCGTGGGAGAAGTTGCTCTGCAGGTGCTTGGGTATCTCTTCCACGCGCAGACCCACCATCTGCAGCTTGGCCTTCAGCTCCAGCTCCTTGTTCACGAGGATGTCCACGTCGTCGGGGCATTCCATGTATTTCACCTTGTTGTTGGGCACGTAGGCTATCACTCCCAGATGGCAGGAGGCATAGTCGGTGTGCTGTATGCTGAGCACCTCGTCGCTCTTGAACACGATGGTGCGGTCGCTCACGTTGATCTTCGATACATAGGCGTCGGCCGGGGCGCAGCAGTAGTGTATCAGGGCGGGGTTGTAGAAGTCGTTGTGGTTGGAGTAGGGCATGGCGGCTCCATGGGTTCCGGCTCCCCGGCTGGTCATGAAGTTGTAGGTGGAGTTCTTGGCGTTGGCGTAGATTTCCACCTTGCGTGCCTGCTTTTTCAGTTCTTCCTCCACCTCGGCTATCTCGGCGTCCAGCTCGTTGCGCTTGGTGTTGTTGGTGAGTCCGTAGTAGATGTCGGTGGTCTCCGATGCCTTCTGCTTCTTCAGCTCTTCCAGTCGGGTGCGCAACACGGGGATTTCCTCTCTGGCCAGCTTGGCCTGCACTTCCATGTCGTGGGTCTCCTTCACCACCGATGGCAGGATGTTGGGGTCGTATTGGCTCACGATGTTGCCCAGCAGCACGTATGAGTAGAGGGTGTCTCCCTTGTGTACCACTTCGCCCATCTCCTTGTGTACCTTGAGGATATAGATGTCGTCTACGGCGTTGATGTGGTTCTCGTCGATGGTTACGTAGCCGTCGAAGGTGGCCCATATCATCCTCGTCACGATATACCAGGCGGCTATCACGATGATGAACAGGAAGATGAGGGCGAAGATAATCTGCTGTCGGGCCAGTCTGTGGCTCTGCGACTTCAGCAGGTCGGCCATCGCCTGTTCCTGTGGCGATCCTTTGTATTGGAATTCGTTCATATCTCGTTTTCCTTGAAGATGTTGTTAATGTTGTATATGCCGGCCGTCTTCTCTATCTGTATGATGTTGAGTGCGCGGTTGAGCATCAGCCGGTACATGCGCTCCATGCTTTCCAGCATCCCGGTGTATTCTTCCATCCTCATGAGGTAGTTGTATCCCTGGGGCTGGTTGCGGTAGGCGTTGCGGCGTATGTCGATATATTTCTTGGTCTGTTCGATGTGGTATGCCTCGGTGGCGATGGCGCGGTTGGCGTTGGCTATCTTCTTCAGCAGAATGTCCACCGATTGGCGTGTCTCCCTCAGGTCGGTGTCTCGGCTGCTGCGCAAGATTTCCTTCTGGGTCTCCAGGGCCTGTCGCTTGCGCGGACTCTCGTTCCAGAGGGGGATGGTGAATCTGAGGCCCACGTCGATATTGTTGGATATGCGGTTGCTGCTCTGCCAGTAGCTGCTCCATCGGGCGAAGGGGGTGAGCCGGGTGGTGGAGAGGTAGTTGGTCAGCTTGCTCTCGTTGTTGGCTATCTCTTCCCTCACGCTGGTTAGCTGTGCCTCGATGCTCTCTCTGTTGATGTGGTTGTAGAGGGCGGTGGTGTCCACGTCTATCCTGGTGGGCTTGATGCGGTAGAGGGGTTTGCCTTGGATGTCTCTGCTGGCGCAGATCACCGAGATGTCGTATTCGGCCTCCAGCTTGTCGTTCATCACCTTCAGCATCTTGTCGCTGCTGATCTTGTCCTTCTCCAGCATGTATTGGTAGGCCTCGTTCATGATGTCGAGGTTTTCCAGCCGGTGGGCTATCACGGTGCCGATGTAGTAGTTGTATTGTTCGGTCAGGTCGTCTGCGGCTTTCTCGTAGATGTCCTGCGTCTGTCGCTTCTTGTTTTGGAGCCTGTCCAGTTCGTTGGCCAGGACTATCTTTTGTCTTTTCTCCTTTCCTTGGTAGAACTTGGAGTTGATGATGTTCCATCCCAGTTCGGCCTGTATCTTGGCCTTGTATTTCGACACTTCCTGGGCGTCGTCGTTGTCGGAGTCGAAGTAGGCGTCGGGGCGGGCGTACACCTGTCCGGTCACTTCCAGTCCGTTGTGTCTTTTGAGGGCTAGTTGCTCGTGGGCTGTCTTGGCCCAGTAGAGTGAGTCGGTAGTATGGATGTCGGCGTTGTGTTGTTGGTTGAGGCTGGTTGTCACCAGGGGCGACTTCACCCACTGTGGGTTGTTGAGCAGGGTGTCCAGCTGGGCGAAGCGTTGGTTGAAGTGTCTCAACACGTTCTCGTTTCTCAAGTTCTCGTAGACGAGCATCTTGGGACTGAA
>CAVGLH010000106.1:0-7795 GCA_963630065.1 Bacteroides fragilis
TCCACTTGCGACGGAGGTGTCCGAAGTGGCAACCTGCCTGGAGTAACTGGTCAAAATTTGTTCTTGACATTTTCTTTTTTGTTTAATTGTTGTTTACTTTCTTTTTAATCTAAATGCTTAGATCAGTCGGTGGGTAGTCCCCGATTATTGGAATCTCACCGATTTAGATACTAAACTTAGCTCAGCTATATATATAATCTGTATATACAATATAAGATTAACGCTTGCTGAACTGGAAGCGACGACGAGCCTTTGGCTGACCTGGCTTCTTACGCTCAACGGCACGTGAGTCACGTGTCATGAAGCCTGCGTCCTTCAATGCCTTCTTGTCCTCTGCGTCGATCTTAACGAGGGCGCGAGCGATGGCGAGGCGGAGAGCCTGGCTCTGGCCGGTGAAACCACCACCGTCGAGGTTTGCCTTAATGTCATACTTACCCTCAGCCTCGAGCAACTGCAATGGCTGCTTTACTACATAGCGAAGGATTGCTGATGGGAAATATGTCTCAATATCTTTCTTGTTGATTGTAATCTTACCGGTACCCTCTGAGAGGTAAACACGAGCTACAGCGCTCTTGCGGCGACCAATTGCATTAATTACTTCCATTCTACCTTAATTATTTATACTGGTTAATATCAATTGCCTTTGGCTGCTGAGCCTCATGCTTATGCTCTGTGCCATCGTAAATATAGAGGTTGTCCATCAAAGAACGGCCGAGAGGGCCCTTTGGCAACATACCCTTGATAGCGTGACGAAGGATCTTGTCCATTCCGTCGGGACGCTTGCGCAACTCTGCTGGAGTATTGAAGCGCTGGCCACCAGGATAACCAGTGTAGCGTGTGTAAACCTTATCAGTCTCCTTCTTGCCAGAGAACACCACCTTGGCGGCATTGATAATGATTACGTTGTCACCACAGTCTACGTGTGGAGTGAAAGTTGGCTTGTACTTACCGCGGAGCAACTTAGCAACCTTTGAGCAAAGGCGACCAACCACCTGGTCTGTTGCGTCGATTACAACCCACTCTTTCTTAGCTGTCTCCTTGTTTACGGAGATAGTCTTGAAACTTAATGTGTCCATTTTAAAATTTAAATTTACTACTAAAAAACATTTTTCTTTTTACTCACATTGGATAGATGATTCACTAACCACAACTCCCGGCCACAGGAGACTGCTATTAACACATCATACCCTGGGGATTCTAAGTGTGTCCCCGAATAATCGGACTGCAAAATTACATATTTCTTTTTGATTATGTGTAACTTCGCAGTCCAACCAGCTGTCTTTTATAAAAGATTAACTATTCTGTTAACTATTTTGCGTTTCGTGGCTGAGTTTCCATCATATTACCAACTTTCCAAAAACATTGTTTTGTCTCCTCATCAAGATTACTTTTCCTTCATTATCTTCAGAATATCTTCTAGGGGCAATTCGGTTCCTTTGGCTACTTGCTCAGGAGGAAGTCCCATGGCAAGGAAACGTTTGGCACTAGCAACTTTTTCTTCGGAAACACCTTCTGTCCGTCCTTCCTTTCTGCCTTCAACAAGTCCTTCTATTCTCCCCTCAGCGCGTCCTTCTTCTCTCCCTTTTTCCAGACTAATCCTGTTGGAGTCGACAATGAGCAAGCGTTCAGCCCCCAACTTGTCCCAGAAGTCATCGTATGCCCAAAGCTCCTCCTTGGTCATGGCAGACTCCTCTACGCTTTCCAAAGCCTTACTAGTCTCAGGGTTGTCCAATAATTCTTGAGGCACCTCTGTCGTATTCTCGTCTATCTCTGTCAAGAACTTGAGCCATAGCACTGCCATCTTCTTTTCTTCGATGGAATGGGGCTGGAATTTAGGAAGCTCTATGAAGGTAAAATGCAATCCTTCGATGACCTTGTCGTCATGTAGGTCGTGTACGATGTTGTAGTTGTGGATAAACTCATCGGGATAGTCCTGCATGAACACCTCGTTGACTAGGTTTAGTGAATACATAGGCTGAAGCGTCTCGAATTTGCGCTTCTTGCCAAGTTGGCGCACAAAGGCTTTTGAGGCATTGAAAAGCACTCGTTGCTGGAAAAGCAGGAGTCCATAGCATCTGCATCTCTACCAGAAACTGTCGCTTCTTGACATCTTGGCATCTCACATCCACGATGCTGTTCTTGCCCACGTAATTTTCGGGCACTAACTCTGGGGTGAGATACTCGACCTCTTCCACTTGTTCGTCTTCGCCCAGTGGCAACAGAGCATTGATGAGACTGATGAGCAAGTCTTTATGCTCACCAAATATCTTCTTAAACGTCAAGTCTGCTTTCGGATCCAAATACTTTTTCATAAACCCCATATTTTTATAAGCGAAGTTTGCATAGATAGCTAATGCAATGGCAAAGATACGTCTTTTCAGAAGAACAGCCAAAGGTTTGACAAGAAAAAGACGATGCTCTAACTTTTTTTATATGTATGGCGTAGCCCAAGCCACTATCGGCAGCCCCACGTTTTATCAGGACTTCGGAGTAAACTACTAAAAGCACATCATAACACAGATGAGTGATAGACATCCCCCTATTTGCGAGGCCGTCAATCACTCATCAGTTATTATATATGTTAAATGTATGCTTATCGTATGAACAGCAGCTCGCGATACTTCGGCAATGTCCAAAGCTCATCGGCAACGAGCAGCTCCAGCTTGTCTATCTGATAGCGGATTTCCTCCATCTTCGGAGCCACGGTGTCGTGGTAAGCCACGGCTTTCTCGCGCTCATTCTCTATCTTGTTGGCCACCTTGCGGGCGTTCACCAATGCTTCCACACCACGCTCGATTGACTCGGTGCGCTCGGCAATCTCACGGATAATCTTCACGTTGCGGGCGGTCAGCTGTTTGCCTTCCTCGCCACCGAAAATATTGATCATGCCTTCCACGTTCTTCGCCAGACGGCTCTGGTAGTGGGTGGCCACGGGGATGATGTGGTTCATCGAGAGGTCGCCCATCACGCGGGCCTCTATCTGTATCTTCTTGGTATAGGTCTCCCACTTCACCTCGTTGCGGGCCTTCAGCTCGCTCTCGCTCATCACGCCGGTCTTGGCAAACATCTCGATGCTCTCCTTGTCGAGGTAGCGGTCGAACACTACGGGGCAGGAAGCCTCGCAGTCCAGACCTCGCTTCTCGGCCTCTTCCTTCCACTCGTCGCTGTAGCCGTTGCCGTCGAAGCGGATGGGCTTGCACGTCTTGATGTCCTCGCGTACAATATCTATAATAGCGGAAGTCTGGTCCTCGCCTTTGGCGATGAGTGCATCCACACGAGCCTTGAAGTTCTGCAGAGCCTCTGCCACGGCGGCATTCAGCACGATGAGTGACGAAGCGCAGTTGGCCTCGCTGCCCACGGCACGGAACTCGAAGCGGTTGCCGGTGAAGGCGAACGGAGAGGTGCGGTTGCGGTCGGTGTTGTCGATCATCAGCGTAGGAATCTCGGGGATGTCTATCTCCATGCCCTTCTTGCCAGCCACGTCGAAGAGGTCGTCCTTGTCCGATTTCTCGATATGGTCGAGCAGGTCGGTGAGCTGTTTTCCCAAGAAAGAGGAGATGATGGCGGGAGGTGCCTCGTTGGCTCCCAGGCGATGGGCGTTGGTGGCACTCATGATGCTCGCCTTCAGCAGACCGTTGTGCTTATAGACGCCCATCAGGGTCTCCACGATGAAGACCACGAAGCGGAGGTTGTCCTCCGGGGTCTTTCCGGCGGCATGGAGCAGGATGCCTGTGTCGGTGGTGAGGCTCCAGTTGTTGTGCTTGCCCGAACCGTTCACTCCTGCGAAAGGCTTTTCGTGGAGCAATACACGAAAACCGTGCTTATGGGCCACGCGCTTCATCAGACTCATCAGGAGCATATTGTGGTCTACTGCGAGGTTGCACTCCTCGTAGATGGGAGCCAACTCAAACTGGTTGGGGGCCACCTCGTTGTGGCGGGTCTTGCAGGGGATTCCGAGTTCGAGGGCCTGGATTTCCAAGTCTTTCATGAAGGCTTGCACACGCTCGGGGATGGTGCCGAAATAATGGTCGTCCATCTGCTGGTTCTTGGCGGAGTCGTGCCCCATGAGGGTACGGCCAGTGAGCATCAGGTCGGGGCGGGCGGAGTAGAGGCTCTCATCCACGAGGAAGTATTCCTGTTCCCAGCCCAGGTTTGTCTGCACCTTCTTCACCTCGGGGTTGAAGTAATGGCACACCTCGGTGGCCGCCTCGCTCAAGGTATGAAGCGAACGGAGCAGCGGAGCCTTGTAGTCCAAGGCCTCACCCGTATAGGAAATAAAAATGGTGGGGATGCAAAGGGTGTCGTCGATGATGAAGACGGGCGATGTGGGGTCCCATGCCGAATAGCCACGGGCTTCGAAGGTGTTGCGGATACCGCCGTTGGGGAACGAGCTGGCATCGGGTTCCTGCTGCACGAGGAGCTTGCCGGAGAATTCCTCTATCATTCCCCCCTTGCCGTCGTGCTCCACGAAGGCATCGTGCTTCTCGGCGGTGCCCTCGGTAAGGGGCTGGAACCAGTGGGTGTAATGGGTTACGCCGTTCTCCTCTGCCCAGAGCTTCATGCCGGCAGCCACAGCATCGGCGATGGAGCGGTCTAGTCGTGCGCCATTGTCAATCACGTCGATGAGCTTGGCATAGACGTCGGAGGGAAGATACTTGTACATCTTCTGGCGGTTGAACACGTACTTGGCGAAATACTCAGAAGGGCGCACCTTGGGTGTCTCCACTTCCACGGGTCGCTTGTTGAAAGCCTCAGCCACGACCTCAAATCTCAAATTAGCCATTCTTTTATTCGTTTTTTATAAGTTTGCGAGTGCAAAGGTACGAAATATTTGGCAAAATGCTAGCAAATTGACAAATATTTAAGCTAAATTTGGTGTTTGAGGGCACTGCCGCTTTCACCCTTCACCTTTCACCTTTTGGCTCGAAATGCCGATAAACAAAGAGGGGGCAAAGGGTGAAGGGTGGGCTGCGACCCTTCACCCACCCTTCACCACCCTTCACCCACCCTTCTACTTGGTACGGCGAGGGCGCGTAAATTTCTTGCTTGTGTGGTACGGCGAGGGCGCCGTACCTCCTACGATTACCTTTTTTGGCAAGTATGGGTAACTGTAGGAGGTACAGCGCCCTCGCTGTACCACGTCCAAAGTAATAGCACCCTCGCTGTACCACATCCAAAGTAATAGCGCCCTCAATGTACCAAGATGAAGGGTAAAATAAAATCCGTCGCCTTGCATCGAAAACTGCCTGAACAGGGCAAAATACTGCCACACTTAGGGCAGAACTTTGCCCCTACCAGGCAGAAAACTGAACATCGCCTCGCAGAAACAAGAGAAAGGCAAAGGAAAAGCGAGACTAATTGTCAGCAAAACCGCCAATACCCTCTTCATATCAGGGTATTGGCGGTTGTATATTTCTCTATATCGTCCAGACTAGAAACGATATACAGCAAAGCTGTTGGCCTTCATCTTCACATTCAAGACATTGCCGTTGGCCTGCGCATCCGACACGACAGGAACCACAACATTCTTGTTGTCAATCTTGTTCTCAGCCTGGATATCGTCTGCATGGAGCACAGTCACCTTGCCAGGATTCAACTTCTTCAAACCGTTGAAGGTGACGTTAATTTCCTTCTCCTCGTTAGAGGTGTTGGCAATCTTCACGATATAGCTCTTGGTAGTCTTGTCGTAGCAAGCGGAGGCATAGAGGCCGTTGTCGCCCTTCACTGCCTTCCCGTTCTCGGTGAGCGAGAGCACGTTGGTACCCTTGTTCAGACCATAGAGCTGCTGCACATAGTAGTTGGCGGAGCGAACGGAAGAAAGGTTGTCGAACCAGATGAGGTCCGGACGCCACTGCCATCCCTCCACGTGGGCGAAGAGAGGAGCATAGGTGGCCTGGTAAACCACATCGGCATTGCGCTCCAAGCCCGTCATGAAGGCTGCCTCGGAGAGGGCTGCCTCCCAAGAGTTGGGGTCGTGCTTGGCATGGGCGGCATACTCGCCGGCGAATACCTTCGGGCCCTTGCGGTCGTAGTTGTCGTAGCGGCCGGCATTGCTGCGGAACCACTCGGGGCTCTTGTAGTAGTGCTCGTCCACGAGGTCGGTGTTCAACTTGCGCATCTGCTCCCAACCATAGTCGAAGTCCTTGCCGTCGGCAGAAGGGCCAGAGGAGCCGCAGATCTTTATCTTGGGATACTTGGCACGAATCTGCTTCATAAATTCCTGCAGACGCTCGGGATAGAGAGGTCCCCACTGCTCGTTGCCGATACCTATCTGCTTCAGGTTGAAGGGGGCAGGATGACCCATGTCGGCACGGAGCTTGCCCCACTTGGAGGTGATAGGGCCGTTGGCAAACTCGATGAGGTCGAGCGCATCGTCGATATAGCTCTGAAGATCCTTCACGGCTACATGAGCATTGGGATCCTTGTCATCGTTCTGATACTGGCAGGCCAAACCTACAGAGAGGATAGGCAATGGTTCTGCGCCAATCTTCTCGGAGAGGAGGAAATACTCATAGAAGCCCAAGCCCAAGGTCTGATAGTAGTTGGGGAAGAGACGATGAGGGAAGGTGTCTCTCCAACGGTTCTCGTTGAGAGGACGGTTCTCGGCATCGCCCACGGAGTTCTTCCACTCATAGCGGCTGTCGAGGTCGGTACCCTCCACGATACATCCACCGGGGAAACGGAAGATGCCCGGCTTCAAGTCGGCGAGATCCTGCACGAGGTCGGCACGGAGGCCGTTCCAGTTGTCCTCAGGGAAGAGGGAAACATGGTCGAGATCTACGCTCTCCGAACCCTTTTCCAGATAAACGCGCATAAAGCCCTTGGCGTCGGTCTCGGGAGAAGTCAGTGTGGCGGTATGCTTCTGCCACTTGTTGTTGGTGATGTCGATGGTCTGCTTGGCGATGATGCTATTCTTGGAGTTGATCAGCTCCACGCGAATCTTTCCCTTCTTGCCGTCCACCAAGTGGAGGCGGGCATATACGGAAAAATCATACTTCATGTCCTTCTTCAATCCCATACCAAAGAAACCGTGGTTTTCGATACCCGTCTGCTTCTCGCGTGCTCCGGCACTCTCCAAAGTCACGTAGTGAGGATTGCGGCTGAAGGCTGGCTTCACGTCGCTCACGGTCACATTGCCGAAGGTGTTCCAGCCCATCAATCGCTGGGGGAACTCAAAGGAACGGTTCTCCACCATCTCGGCATAGAGACCTCCGTCGGCACCGAAGTTGATGTCCTCGAAGAAGATGCCATACATGGTAGGCTGAATTTCCACTCCAGGCTTATTGGCCTGCACGGTAAACTGATGCTGGGCGAATGCTCCCAGAGAAGCCATCGCCAACAAAGCTGCTGCGAAAAATCTGTTTTTTCTCATTTGTTGTTATTTTTTTTAGGTTTGATTCCACTCCTATTATATTATATATAGTGCTAACGATTGCAAAGATACAAAAAATCCACCCCATACGAGGTGGATTTTTCGTTAAAATATATTGGATTTTAGTCCTAACATGCCTTTTTGCCTACTTTTTCACGGGAATGAGCACGAAAGAGAAACTCTTGTCGCCATAGTGAACGCGATATTTCTCCAGTGGCCATGCGCCCCATGAGTTCTCTCCACCCACGCCATAATGCTCTGCATCGAGGAAGAGATTGGTGTATTTCGACTTGTTCAGTTCATAGCTATGACGCTGCTCCTTCTTGTCGCCATCGTCCAGCTCGTCGGTATCGAAATGGATGGCGGAGGCGTAGAATGGCTTGCAGCTCTTCACCTTCAAGCCGAAGCCTGCGGCATCGGTCT
>CAVGLH010000107.1:0-6882 GCA_963630065.1 Bacteroides fragilis
ACTTGCCAGAAAAGGCAATCATAGGAGGTACGGCGCCCCCGCCGTACCACTCAAACAAGGAATTGTATCTTCACCCATGAGAAATGCGGAGACGCTTACAAGATATTATGCTCGAGCTTACGAGCTACATGCAAAAACACCCCCCAAAAAGGGGGCTAGCCACTGCTAGCCCCCAAGACGAGAGAGATATAAGTGCTGACCAAAACCAGCATCGAGGCAAAATCACTTTGCCTTTTTTATATCTTGTAAGTTATAAAATTTTAGAGAGAGGGACTAGTACTTGTCCTCTGACCATCCCGTATACTTGAATCCCGTGACGCGATAGTGGTAGCCGGGCTCGTCGGAACGAGAATAGATGACAGTAATCTGGTCGGTCACTGTGCCCGAAGCAGTCTTGTAGGTGTTATGGCCGCAATAGCCACTGATGGTCACCTTGTCGGTTACTTCGGCTGAGTTGCCGATGTAGTCGTCCAAGCCTACACCGCCAAAGGTGTAGTCGTTCATGTTGATGGGCACCTTCACGTTGATGGCATAGGGGTCGGTAGAGATGTAGGAGCCCACACGTAGCCACGCCTTGTCGGTGTCGTAGTCCGTGGTGTTGGTGAGGTATGCGTAAACCACACCCTTGTAGAAGCCCGTGCCGTCGGTCTTGTAAAAGAACGTGGCACTGTCGGCCTTCACCTTCCAATACTGCTCGTCGGTAAGCGTGGGGTCGTAGCCGCGCTCTATGTTGACCCTATACTGGCCTCCGATGGGGGCTATCGGCGTATAGTTGATGTCAAAGTTTGTGCCCTCCGTACATGCGGAGAAAGCCGCCAGGAGAACAAAGCTCAAAAAATATAATATTTTCTTCATGACTTTTTCGTTTTATATTCATTACTTTGTATAAAATTACTTCTCCCACCAAAGTTTCTTGGTCACAGAGTTGCCGTTGGCCTCCACATAGCTGGCTGCCGCCGTATTGTAGAGCGTGGTGTTGGTAGGATAGAGCAGCCGCATGGGGTATTCGCCCGCATTCAGGTTGCTTGCTCCCGGGTCTACCAAATTTCCAAGCGTATAACCGTCAGACAGCTCATGCTCTCCTGCCGCATTCGACTTGCGCACAGTGACGTCCTTCTGAATCTCGGGGATGCCCAAGCGGTTGCGTGTCATCCAGCCATCGTAGGCATTGGCACCGGCATAGGAAAGCCAGTATTGCATGGCGATGCTGCGAATCATGTCGGAACGATCGAACTTATAGACTCCATCAAGCATCTCTGCGGAATAGCCCTCCAGACCAAAGCGCTCGAATCCAGCCACCACACCCTGGTAGTAATAAACGGCAGCTTGGTCTGCGTCGCCCAAGCGAGCGTATGCCTCGGCAATCATCAGCTTGCACTCAGCCTTGTTCATGAGATACACGGCGTCGCTGTAGGCCTGCTTCATGCGGGAAGACTTCGTGATGGGGATACCGCCGTTCTGACTCTCGTCGGTAGGAGGCTTGGTGCCGCAAGGCAGTCCCTCGTAGCAGAGATCCATATGCTCTATCAGGTCTGCATCGCTCGAATAGCCATATGTGCCGGATGAATTGACTGTCACCTCATAGAGTCGGATGATTCGTGGGTCCTTATTTCTCAAGAGATACTCCGAGAAAGTGTGGCAGGCACGAATGTTCTCCGTGGTGTTCAACTGGCGGATGTTGTACTCATAGAGGGGGTTACCCTTGTTGGTGGCATCTTCCCAACTGGTCCATGCGCAGTCGTCCTCGAGCAACCCACCGGCGGTGAGCAAAGCCTGGATGTCGGACTTATGCGCATCGAAGTCCTTCAAGTACATCTTGAGCTTCAAGCTCTTGGCAAAGGCTGCCCACTTGTCGAGGCTTCCGCCCAGGTAGCAGTCGATTACGCCGCCAATGGGGTCGGCCTTGTCTGCTGTCTTCGCATCGTCGAGCTTGGCGATAGCGGCATCGAGCATCTCGATGATGCCGGGATAAACCACACTCTTGCTGTCGTCAAACGCTGCATGGGGATGGTTCTCTATGTCGAGTGCCTCTGTGAAGGGGATGTCGCCGTAGGAATCGGTGAGCATCAAGAAGCTGTAGGCCTGGAGTATCTTGGCCACCATCCAGTAGTTCCAAGCACCGCTGGTCTCGGCTGAGCTGAGGGCCAGCTTCAGGTCTTCCAGGGTATTGGCATAAGAGTTTTGCCAGAGCGACGTCACTGGAGGCATGGAACTGCCCGTGGTGACGGAATAGTTGGCCAATGTGTTGTACTGGTTGGTACTGTTGCCCTGGGTCACGTACTGGCACCAGAAGTCGCCGGTAATCTGCTGATAGAGACCGCTTACCGCCACGATAGAGGCCTCGGCAGACGGGATAAGCTGCTTATAGGAAGCCGTGGTGGGGTAATTGGGATTGTAGTTGATGTCCAAATATCCCGAGTTGCTACAAGATGTGACGGTGCCCATTGTCAATGCTGCTCCCAGCAATGCTGCGCTTAAAAATTTATATCTTTTCATATAAGAAATCTCCTTTAATTAAAATACAACCTTCAAGTTAATACCATAGTTGCGAGTTGACACGGTACCTGTGGTCTCACCAAACTCGGATCCGATGTCGTTACCGAAGTTGGACGACTCTGGGTCGATATAGTTCTGGCTCTTCGGAGTGATGAGGAACAAGTTGTGACCCACGAGGCTCACGGACAACTTCTGCATCTTCAGCGGGCGTACCACGCTCTTGGGGAAGTCGTAGGTGATAGCCAGCTCGCGCAACTTGAAGTAGGATCTGTCTACCACGAACTCGCGGCGCACCTCCGGATTGTAGCTATAGTTACCCTGTGCATAGCACATATAGGTGGACATCACGGGGATGTTGTTCTCCACATACTGTCCGTTCACTACCTTCACTGAGTGAGGATAGATGAAGGCATCGCGCTCGTTGAACACTGTCTGTGTAGAGTTACCGTTGAAGTGGGTGATGTAGGATGTGTTGGAGTACATCAAGCCGCCCTTGTGCCAGTCGCCGGTGGCGGCCAAGCTGAGGTTCTTCCACTTCAAGTGGGTGGTGAAGCCCATTACGAAGTCGGGCTGAGAAGATCCCAGGTAATCGTAATCGGTGGTGCTGGCCTGCAGGAAGCCGTTGGTGTTGACAATCTTGTAGCCATAGTAAGGACTCGACTTGTCGGTTACAGTCTGTGTGGCAGGCAGCTTGAAGATACCGATGGGCTCGCCCACCTTCAGCACGTAGGATACGCCGCGATAGGAAGAGTAAACTCCACCACCTGAAGTACCCACGTTGATGGTGTACTCATCGAGACCGTCCCAAAGTTCCTTCACCTTACTCCAGTTCTTGGAGAATGTGGCTCCAACGCTCCATTCCCAGTCTTTCGTGCGGATGGGGGTGAAGTTGAGCATGGCCTCGATACCCTTGTTCTGCAACTTACCCACGTTGCGGGTATTGGATGTGTAACCAGTCTCGGGAGCCAGGGTGGCAGAGATAATCTGGTTCTTGGTGATGCGGTCGTAGTAGGCCACGTCGAAGCTCAGACGGTTTCCGAAGAATGTACCGCTCAAACCTAGCTCATACTCAGTGGTAATCTCTGGCTTCAAGCTGGTGTTGGGCAAACGATTGTACTCCGTCAAACCAGAGGCTCCTGCGATAGGCAGATAGGTATATGAGAACTGAGCTGGCACATAGTAAGAGTTGGTCATATAGACATCGGCATCATTACCAGTCTGGCCTACTGCAGCACGAATCTTCAAGAGGTCGATTTCCTTCACCTTCTTCAATGCAGGGATGGCCTGGTTGAGAAGCACGGATACGTTGGCACCGCCATAGAAGAAACTGTTATCGCCGACAGGAAGGGTGGACGACCAGTCGTTGCGGGCGGAAAGGTTCAGAAACGCCCAGTCCTTATAGCCCAACTCCACCTGCCCCAGGAGGCCGAGCAATCTGCGTGTCCAAGAGTTGGAAGCGGTGATGGAATAAGACGAGGTGTTCGACAGAGAGCTCCATCCCGGGATGTCAAGCTGCTCGTTGTAGCCGCCTACCGTGTCATAGTTTCTCTGGTTCAAGTTCCAACCCAGGGTGGCTCCTACGGAGAAGTCGCCGAAGGTGTGGTTGCCTGTCAGCAAGAGGCTGGCATCAATCTGGCCGTTCTGTGCGCGATACTTGCTATAATAGCCCTGCTCGCCCACAGTAGTACCGTTGCCAAGAGCCTGGTATGACCCCGTAGTGTAGATGATACGAGGCTCGAAACGCTCTGTCTTATAGTTGGTATAGTCACCTCCGAATCGGCCTATCACCTTGATGTCCTTGGTGATGTCGTAGGAAAGTTCCAACTTGCCATAGACGCGGTCGTCCTGGTAGAGAGAATAGAAATTATCAACCATATAGTATGGGTTGACGGCATAATATGTGTAGTAGTTGTCCGTGTTGTAGGCCTCCTGCGTGTAGTCTTTCATATCGGAGAAGTTCACGTCGGAAGCACCCTGAAGCAACTCCATGTACATGTTGCGGGTGCGGCGCATATCCTTGCGCACATAGTTTATGGACATGTCGAGGTGGAACCTGTCGATGTTGGCGTAGCCGCGCAGGGAGAAGGTGTTGCGACTATAGGTATCGCCGTTGTTGGGGATGATACCATTGGAGCTCACGTTACCATAAGAGGCCACGATGCCCACCTTCTCGTCGCCGTAGCGCAGGGAGAGGTTGTTGTTCCACTCCTTGCCTGTCTGGTAGAAGTTGCGGATGTTGTCCTTCACATAAGAGAAGGGCTTGGTCATCGTCTCACCGCTCGAAAGATTGGTAGACCCCCACCAATGGTCGCGTCCGTCGAGACGTGGACCCCATGATCCGTTCTCGGCATTGTCCCAAGATCCCCAGCCCTGGCCGAAGAGGTTCTGCGTCATGGGCACACGGAGCACGTCGGTGAAGGTAAGAGACCCATCATAGGTGATGGAGGCCTTCTTGTCGCCCTGTGGCTTCTTGGTGGTGATCATCACCACACCATTGGCTGCGCGCGAACCGTAGAGGGCTGTGGCAGATGCACCCTTCAACACCGTTACGTTCTCGATGTCCTCGGGGTTGATGTCGCCGGCTCCACTACCAAAGTCTACAGCGTTGTCTCCCACACGCTCATTGTTGATTGGCACACCATCCACAATGTAAAGAGGGTTGTTGCTGGAAACGGAGGAGATACCACGGATCACCACCTTTTGGGAAGTACCCGTCACGCCACCGCCGGAGATTTGCACACCAGCCATCTTACCCTGAAGACCACTCATCAAGGAACCAGACTTGGCCACCGTCAACTCGGAGGCGTTGGCAGAACTTGCAGCATAACCCAAGGTTTTCTCTGAGCGCTTGATACCCAAAGCGGTAACAACCACCTCATCAAGATTTTTGGAATCAGAAACCAAGACAATCTTCATCTTGTCGGATGCCTTCATCGTCTTGGTCTGCATGCCGAGGTAACTGATCTCCAGCACAGCACCCTTGCTGGCATTTGGGAGAACGAAATTACCGTCCACATCGGTCACAGTACCCATCTTGGTTCCTGCGATTTTTACTGATGCGCCGATTACCGGCTCACCGTCATCCTGAGAAACCACCTTACCGGTAACAGTGGTTTGAGCGAGAGCCATACTCGTACCGAGAACAAGCCCCCCCATAATCATGGTTAATCTTTTTGCCATAATTTCTCTCTCTTAAAAATTAAACAACTTGCTAATATCGGCGGCAAAATTACAAACATTTTGTCAAATAAACAAATTTTTATTTAATAAAATGTTACAAAATACCTAAAATATGGTATTCTTTGCATATTTTAGGTATAAAACACATCTTTCCATCATTCCGCTTTCGTCTTTTTGTCAGCCACATACATCCCCAGCAGGATGCAGACTGCGCCCACCAAGAAATAAGGCGTAATCTTCTCCCCCAGCACCCACGAGGCGAAAATCATTGTGGTGATAGGGTTGAAATAAACCCAGTTGGTGGCCTTCACGGCCCCGAGCTTGGAGATGCACCAATTCCACGTGAGGAAACATATCATCGAGGCCAGACATCCCAGAAAGACCAAGTTTCCCAATACCTGAGGCTTGGAGAAAACCTCCACGGGAGGCAGACCCGGCACGAATATATAATAAGGCAGAATGGTGAGCACGCCATAGAAGAACACTTTTCGCGTGATGAAAGCGGCACTGTAGCTGCCCGTAACCGACTTCATCAGCAGCGAGTATACCGCCCAGCACATACAAGCCGTAAAGGCCAAGGCATCACCCACGGGAGAGAGATGGAGCACGAAGCGGCCGTTGAGCACCACGATGACCATACCCACGAAGGCCAGCAAGGATCCGAGAAGCTGCACATTGTTGATACGCGAGGAACGGTAGACGAGCCTCACCAGCAGTGTGGCGAAGAGCGGACAGGAGCATACGATGAGCGAGGTGTTGGTGGTAGTGGTGAAATTCATCGCCTCGTTCTCGCTCAGGAAATAGAGCGACCCGCCCGTGACACCAAGCAGCGCCATCTTCGCCTCGTCTTTCCAGGAGTCGGAAAGAAGCCGCTTGTGGTTGAAACACAGCATCAGGATGTAGGCGATGGTGAAGCGCAGGGTGAAAATCTGGGCCGGCGAAAGGCCGTTAAGCATCAGCACCTTGGTAGCGACGAAGGTCGTGCCCCATATCGCCACCGTGAAGAAAGCTACCAAATGATAAAAGAAATTACTGTTGCGCGTCATTTTCCTATACTTTATTTATTATCCACAAATCGTTTTTAGACTGCAAAGTGATTATAAAAAAATAACTTGGTACAGCGAGGGCGCTGTTACTTTGAATTTGTACAGTGAGGGCGCTGTTACTTTGGATTGGTACAGCGAGGGCGCTGTACCTCCTACAGTT
>CAVGLH010000107.1:7001-7700 GCA_963630065.1 Bacteroides fragilis
ACAGCGAGGGCGCTGTACCTCCTACAGTTACCCATACTTGCCAGAAAAGGCAATTATAGGAGGTACGGCGCCCCCGCCGTACCACTCAAGCAAGGAATACCCCCGCCGTACCGCTTAGGCAAGGAATTGTATCTTCGCCCAGGAGAAATGTACCAATTTATTTTTTTTCTTATCCCGAACTCAGGTTTTTAATAGATAAATGTTTGGAGATAACGGGGAAATACCTATACAAGCACACCTTGGGCTCCCATGTGTATTTTGAGAACGCCAGATACTTCGGAAACCTCTTCAAGGATTCACCCAAGGAGTTTATCGTATACAACTAATCTGTTTCATTTATGAACACTGAAAGCGATGCTGGAGTTTTCTTTCTTTTAAGAACTCTAATATCGCTTTTTATATATAAAAATAGGTGTAAAGTCGATTTTGAAAACTGCCCCTTTTAGGTTGTTTTATTTTTAGAGTTTTCTGTATTTTCTTGTTATTTTATTTGGAGGGAACTCATTATTTGCCTATCTTTGCAACAGAAACAAGAAACAAAAACAATAACTCTTTAAAATAGAATCATTATGAAAAAAAATATTAGAACAGCAGCATATTGCATTGCGTTAGCAATCTTCACAGTGTTTACATCATGCAGTGACGACAACGCCAACAGCGTCGTTGACTCAGGTGGAAAAACCAGTGAAGCAATAACCG
>CAVGLH010000108.1:0-7690 GCA_963630065.1 Bacteroides fragilis
TGGGTATCTCTACCCTTTTCACTGGGTTCGGACGGTACGAGCCGTCCTGCAAGGAGTGTATCAGAGCATCCTTGTTAGCCAAGAGCCAAGGGAGCATTTGCTCACATAACATCTTGTCGATACCGCACAGCCCTTGTTGCGCAGAACCGCCTTGTAGGCGTTGAGCAGATTTTCGGGGCTGAGGATGCGCTCCAATAGGTGTTCCTTGTCGAATGGTACTTCCACGATGTTGTCTTCACATATCCACATGAAGGTCTGCGCTCCCACATATCCTTCGGATTCCGTCCTAGCTTTCTGTGGACAGCACTTGACTTCTGACAAGTTTTTCTGCATTCTTCCCTTCATAAGGTACGTTTCAATTACTATCGTTTAATATATAGGTTCTGCCCTTCGTGAAACGTTATCGAGAGTTCCACTACTATGGCATCTGCTGACTTCTCACGGCAAGCTTTACTCCATGACTTTCATAAAAGAAACTAATCGGCATGTCCGTGAGACCTCACTAGTTAAGCATGTTGTCTTTCCATCTTATACCCACTTGATTTACTACGTGCAGTCCCGAGTAGTTATTGGACTTTGACTCTTTTTGCAGCCTTATCCCTGCATATAGCCTTATATCAAGTTTCTGTGCGTTGGGTCAGATGTTTGCCGCTGACTTCTTTCAGATTCCGTGTCGCCACGGACACCCTTGTCTCTCTGGCTGGACGATTCCCACTACTAGGGCTCGTTAGGGACTTGCACCCATTAGACAACACACATGCTAGTCAAACCAAAAAGGAGAGGCGAGCTTCACAGCCCACCTCTCCCGAGAGATTTATAGAAAATGCCACTCATGGCACCTCTATATCGTTGATTAAAAATATTGTCCGTTTTTCAGTCTACCGATTACTCGCCGTAGCCATCATTCTGCTTGATGTTGGGGTTGGCGTTAATCTCATCCTGCGGAATGGCAGCGATGGCCTTGTAGTAGTCGCGGTTGAAAGACTGAGCCTCCTTGCTCAATGTCGCATGCCATCCCTTGTCGGCATCGCTCGTATAGCGAGTGATGGTCTCGTTGCAACGCAATGCATCGAAGTAACGCTGGCCCTCACCTATCAACTCCTTGCGACGCTCTATCAAGATGCGGTCGAGCGTGATGCTGGCCTCTGTCACCTTGGAAGCCTCCGTTGTGGTGCGGTTCTCTATCAAGGCGTTCAGATATTTGGCAGCCTTAGTCTTGTCGTTGGTGCGGAAGGCGCACTCGGCAGCAGTCAGATACACTTCTGAAAGGCGGATAACAGGAACGACAGGAACGACGCGGAGATTATTGTTAAGACCACGAAGCTTGTTCAGATAAACCTTGTTCTTGCCATAGGCAGCAACCTCCTTGGCAGCGGTTGTGTCAGGAGCCAGGAACATTTGGTTGCGAACATCGTTGGGGTCGGAGGAGAGCATGTCGAGGAAGCTCTTGGTGGCTACCATCTCCTTGTATCCGTCCCTCTGTTGGAGGTTGCCGATACCGTTCAAGTCGTTGTTGTCTGTAGAGCCTGTCACGCTGAGACGGAACAGGAATTCGCTCTCGTTTGGAGACTCTGCCGACCAAGCCTTGTAGTACTGGTCACGAGTCCACAAAGTAGCACCGGATGTGTTGATTATTTTCTCCGCAACGGCGAGGGCATTGGCATAGTCGCCCATGTGCAGGTACACACGGGAGAGGAGAGCCTCAGCTCCATGTTGGGAGATATAGCCTACACATTCCTCATAGTTTCCGAGAAGCACACCGGCATCGATGGCTTCCGTCAAATCCTTCACCACCTGTGCATAAACCTCCTTTACCGTGCTACGAGCAGGCTTCGCATCTGACTCCAGCACCTCTGTCACCAATGGCACGCCAAGAGACGCTCCCTGGTCCTCAGTGTAGGGCTTGCCATAAATACGCACAAGGTCGAAATGGGCAAGGGCACGAAGCACCTTGGCTTCGGCAGCATACTGCTCGGCCTCTGCCTTCAGCGCAGCATCGTCGCCATATTTCCCGTTTTCGGCAAAGGCAATGATACGATTGGCACGACCTATCACCACATAGGGTGACTGCCACGCCACATTGCTGCTCGAAAACTCAGAGGCGGTCTCATACTGCATCTTATAGTAGAAGCTTGCACGGTTGGAACCGCCCACATTATTATATTGGTAATCGTCACCTGCATGTACGTCGCCATAAACGAAGAACTGCTGGCCATAGTAGTCCACCATGCTGCTGGTTCCCTTCAAAGCCTTGTACATACCGACCCTTGCCGCAGTCAAGTCAGACTGGCTAACAAGAGCACCGTCAGCATCCACGCCATTGGAAGGAGCGACATCCAACCAATTGTTAACGCATGATGACAGGCTGGCTGCCAAGACTACGCAGCCCATCGCCTTATATATTGTCTTTAATACTTTCATTGTATTTCGTCCTTTATTATAATTTAGAAACTAAGTTCCACACCGAATGTATAAGTTCTCAAGGCTGGCATCTCGAATGTGCACAAGCCATTCACTGGAGTCTCCGGATCCACATAGAGGTTCTCAGACTTCCAGGTCAGCAGGTTGTTGGCCGAGAAATAGACACGGGCCTTGCTCAAGCCGAGCTTGCTGACCCACTCCTTGGGAGCGGAGAAACCCAGGGTAAGGTTCTTCACACGCAAATAGTCATTTGGCATCAACCAGCGGGAAGAGTTCACACGCTTTCCATAACCAGCCTGGAACTTGGGCAACTTGGCATTGTCGCCAGCCTTCTGCCACATATCCTCCAGCTTGTAGTAAGAAGGAATGGCGCCATAGAGTGCATAAGTGCCGCCGTTGTCGTGCAACCATGTGGCATAGTCGTAAGAGTCGCCACCCAACTTATAAGTCAGGGTGAAGTTGAAATCGATGAACTTCCACTTGATGAAGTTGGAGAAACCACCCTCGATGGCGGGGTCGTGCTTGCCAACGATAACCTTGTTCGCCTTCGACACATCGGTTGTCGTGTTGCGGGCATTCTCGGTACCATCATTGATGTAATAGCTCTCCAAACCAGTCTGTGGGTCAACGCCGGCATACTCATACATATAGTAAGAATAGTATGGCTCGCCTACCTGATGAATCATCACTCCACTGATAATCTTGTCATCATCACCCGTCAATTCAGTGATTTTATTGGAGTTATGCCCCAAGTTTAATGACGTGGTCCAAGTGAAGTCCTTCTTCTGGATGTTTGTGGAAGAAATCGTAAGCTCGATACCCTGGTTACGCATAGAACCGACATTCTGTGCAACAGCTGCGTTGTAGGAGGAGTTATAGTAACCGGCAGTGAACGAGATAGGACGATCCATGATCAAATTGGACGTATTGCGAACATAGTAATCCAAGGTCACTGAAATACGGTTCAGGAACGTCAGGTCGATACCGAAGTTCCAAGCCTTGTTCTGCTCCCACTTCAGGTCCTTGTTACCTACGCCAACGATACCCATACCATTGCTGCCATTATAATACTCACCATACTTATAGAGGTTCATATAGCTGTAATAGCCGGAAGGAAGCGTACCGTTCACACCGTAAGACACACGGATCTTACCGTCGTTCAATACGTTCTTGATGGGGTCCATGAATTTCTCCGCACCAAAACGCCATGCGCCAGAGACTGACCAGAACGAGCCCCAACGGTTCTCGCGAGCCAATCGGGAGCTACCGTCACGGCGATAGCTTGCACCGACATAGTACAAGTCGTTGTAGTTATAGTTCACACGACCCAAGAAGGAAGTCATCCTGTAGTCGTACTTATAGCTTTCTGTGGAAGTATCGCCCGCATTGGCAAACTCATACAACTCACCCGGATAGTCTGTACCAGCGACATAGGCGCTGTTGTTGTGCCAAGCCTCGGTCTCGAAGCCCAACAAGGCATCAACATTGTGGAGGCCGAACGTCTTCACATAGCTCAACTGAGTCTGCGTATTGAGCGTAGTCCATTCGTTGTAGGTGCGCTGCATCACACCATCAGAGCCAGAGCCGTTGCCACTGTGTTTGTCCCAGAGCACATCCTCTGTTGAGTTGATGTAGTCATAAGCCACCTTCTCGCGCAAATTCAAGTTGTCCCAGATGTTCCATTGGAGAGCCAACGTGCTGTAAGAACGAGTCGTGTTGGTGATATCACACATGTGCTCGTTCTCATAGATGGGGTTATAGCCATTGTTGTAAGCTCCGTCCGTAGTATGCAACAAGTTTCCATCGGTATCATAGATAGCATTGGATGGACCCACAAACCAAACGGCATTGGCGATGGCACCAGCGAAAGAAGCTCCACCGTCCATTGCAGAATTCTGGTGCATGGAAGAAAGCAACGTGCTCACATCCAACTTGAACTTTCCGAAAGTATGGCTCACATTGGCATTGCCCGTCATACGCTCCAGCCCGGAACCTTCCACGATACCGTTCTGCTTGGCATAAGACAAAGAGCTATAGAACTTGGTCTTCTCATTGCCGCCTGACACACTTGCCTGATAGTTCTGGTTCGTACCAGTTCTGAAGAGAGCATCGCGCCAGTTGGCCCAGCCGTTTTCTGGCTTGGCTGCATAGTTGTCGATTTCTCCATCGGCAAAAGCCGTAGCGTCAGCCTCTCCGTAGCCCTCGATATTGTCCAAGGCATAATTCTTCAAGCCCTGGTAGATCAAGGCACGACGATCGTCGCCGCTCAATGTAGGACGATAATTGATGGCCATATTGGAGAATCCCCAGTCGCTGCGGAAGTCTACCTTGGTCTTGCCGAGACTACCGCTCTTGGTGGTGATAACGAGCACACCGTTGGCGGCACGCGAACCATAAAGAGAAGCTGCTGCTGCATCCTTGATAACGGTAATCGACTCGATGTCATTGCTGTTCAATGTGGAAAGAGCGTTGGTACCCGAACCATTGTAGCCACTACCTGAATTTCCATCATTGAAACCGCTCAAGTTTCCAGAAGTCATAGGAGTACCGTCAATGACTATCAAAGGCTCATTGCTTGCGTTGATAGAACCCATACCACGAATGCGGATATAGTTCATGGCACCAGGCTGACCGGAGAATGAAGAAATGGAAACGCCAGGGATGTTACCCGAGAGCTTGTCCTCTACGGAAAGCGATGGCACATCACTCAACTTGGCAGTTGACATAGAAGCTGCAGCACCTGTAAATGAGGACTTCTTGAAGTTACCATAACCTGTAACAATCACCTCATCCAGAGTCTTGTTGTCAGAAGTCAAGACAATCTTCATGTTGGAACTTGCCTTGACGGTTTGGGGATTCATACCGATGTATGAAACTTCCAACTTGGCACCAGCCGGAACATTCAATGAAAAGTTACCGTCTACATCGGTAATTGTACCAGTGTTGGTGCCTGCCACCTTGATGGACGCACCAATTACCGGCTCTCCATCCTCAGAAGAGGTAACCTTTCCGGTAACAGATGTTTGGGCAAAGGCGATTCCACTACTGAGAATTGCCCCCCCCATAAGCATAGCAAATCTTTTTACCATAATCTCTCTCGTTTTTTGATAAAATTTATAAATTTACGATAATCGGTTGCAAAATTATAACTTTTTAAAGACATTTGCAAATATTTAGATAGGAAAATGAGATTATCCCGCATAAAAAGTTAGTTTTTAACATTTGCATTGACATAAGTGTCCACTAATTCTATTCTGTTTTCTGTTCATTATACAAATCCAGTAGCCCCAAGCGACAATACTTGGCTCTCTCGGTTGACAACTTTTTAAAGAATTCTCCAAAAAGTCACTACGCTCTCAAGCAAGTGCTCTATCCCTTGGTAAGCGGCGTGTTTCTTTCGGAGAAACGATACATTTCCTTCGGAGAAACAGATGGTTTCTTTCGGAGAAACAAAGCCTATCTTTCAGAGAAAAATCATTTTCTCTCAGCGCGGGATTCCTGTTGATGCGCTCCATGGTCTCCGCCGGGTAGCGGAACTTCACAAACTGAGCGTCGGTGTCAGCATTTAAAGCATACCGGGTATCGTGGACAACCTTCTTTTATTATGTTATAATGAATTATCTGTTTAACCTAAGCCTACATTCTTAAAAGCCCATGGCAAACAATACCAACACTTCTGCTATCAACACTACGAAGGAAACCTTCTTGATGACTTCTGTTGTTCTATAAATGCACTCCATGACTGTAGATTTTAAATGGTTCAACTTATCGGATTATACTCACTTGGGATTGTTCCCTTTTTCTGATTGCAAATTTAGTCAGAATCCAGAAAACCCAAGAGGAATTTGAGGTTTTTAGGGTGCGATTTCTCTTGTTTATCCACCCTTAAAATAGTTTTTACCTCCTTTTGAACATTTTTTACTACCTATTTTGCCACGAATCCAAGATTTTTCAGTGGTATATTTTGTTTCATTTCAGTTACAGAAACGCACATAAGTTCGGTCATCAAAACTCCTGTTGCCCTCCAGAAGTCCCTTGGTGGCAATGAAAGTATTGATATTCTGCGGGTCATGGGCAATCTGTTCCGCCAGTTCCTCTTCGCTCTCCGCCAAGGTGGATTTGAGGAAGGGGTAGCCGTCACTCGCCAAGACCACTTCGGAGGAGGCAGGGACAGGAATGACGGCCACACCTGCCAGACAGACGGGGAAACCATCAATGACCGCATAAGACTTGTTCTGTCCCGCCAGCATCGCCTCTATCAGCAAAGGCTCAATCTGCTTGCGTGCCTCGGCAGACAGCAAACCTTGCCGCATCAGTTCCACCCTCTTTCCCGCAATCTGCGCCTCATAGGGTTTTCCGTTCTCATACAGCGTTCCGTCTATGATTGCCTGACAGTCGCCCACCATCCACACCTCTCGCCTTGTACGGCTGTAGAGGATGGCGGAGGCAGTGAGCCGCTCCTCGGGATGATGTTCCAATTGTTCTACCAAGCCCAAGGGGACATACACCTTATTGAATATATAAGCTGTCACGCCTTGACAGAAATCCTCCACCGTAGCCTCAGCACACAACTCTTCCCGAACGAAGTCGGAAATGAGCATCATGGCGTAGCGACCGTTCCTCATGTCGGGGTTCAGCCGCTTGGGAGTCTTGCTCGTGCTACCGTCAATCACTACGATAAAATCGCCGGTAACGACCAAACCGTCCTCGCAAGTTTCCTCGTCCTTCTTGCCAACAATCTTGCTTTCTATCACTTTCATTGCTCTTGCATCTAAGGATTATTCGGAAAAGTCGGGAGTTTAGACTCTCTGTCCCTTTGGCTTCTGTAACCTCAGCACCATCTGGATGAAACTCGGAATGAGAATACAGAGCGAGAAGCCCACAGCATAATAGAGCGTCTTCCCATCGCCATGGAAGAGATCGATGAGCTTGCCGTTGCTCTGGGGCAGGAGATTGCTCAGAACATAAGCCATCGTATTATTGACCCAGTGCATCAGGATGCCGGGCACGAGGCTCTTGGTACGATAGTACATCCACCCGAGCAACAAGCCCATCAGGAGCGCATTGACAAACTGCGCCGCATTGCCATGGGCAGCGCCGAAGAGAGCGGCAGAGATCATGATTGCCACCCAGTGGTTTTTCTTGCTCATCATGCCCAGCAAGGTGCGGAGGATGGCTCCGCGGAACACGATTTCCTCGGCAAGGGGAGCCAGAATGCCCACAGCCACGTAGCCCCAAGGTTCCTTCACCAAGCTCTCGAATACCTTAC
>CAVGLH010000109.1:0-7683 GCA_963630065.1 Bacteroides fragilis
CCGGAGCCGCCCTTGCGGGTAGGAATCTTGATGGTGTCGGCATCCAGCTCGATGGTAAGCACACCGCCCTTGTAACGTTTCTGCACCTGCTTGGTGACATCGAAGACGAAGGTGGAGTCCATACCGTTGTTGAACTGCATGTTCACATCCATATAATGGTGCTTGCCGTCGTTGACCGTAGTCGTGGCACGGCTGGGATCGAGGTTGCACATACCGAAGGTCATCACGCGGCCACCGGCGATGTCGACGTTCTCACCCTTCATGTCGCAATTCTTCTTGAAGCGCACGTAGTAGTGAACGGTGATAGGGTCATTATCCGTCACACCCGTGTTGACGTTCACACTGCGCGCCATGCCCGACAGGTTGGCGTTGCCGTCTACACCCGTGATGCGCCCGTTGTTGTGATGGATGATCACCTGGGTAAGGTAGATGTAGGTGACGGGGCGGAGCAACATCTGGAGCTGTTTCACCCACACATTGCGACTCTCATCATAGACGAAGCCGTCGAGGTCCTTGTTGATCTCCACCGCCTGGGTATAGGCACTGAAGAGCCCCTCGGGCTGGTAGAACGCCCGCGTGTACTTCGGTGACTGATAGCGAGCCGCATTCATCGTCTGCCCCGTATAGGCAGTGACGTGGTCGAGAGTGGTCTGCTCGTCGAGTCGCAGGCTCTGGATGCCGTCGGGGGTGACCACCTCGTTCCATGCCAGCATATCCCAATAGCCCCAGTCGAAGGAGGCGGAATAGGAATAGCTGTCGATGAGGTCGGCGAGCACACTCGTATGGTCGCCATAGGCCGTATTGCCTGTATAGTAGCGGCGTATCTGGAACGAGGAGGGCTTGGTATAGCCGATTTCCCCGAAGAACGCCTGGTCGTCGTCGTCCCAACCGTAGTACCATTCTTCGCGCCAGTTGTAGGAACTGTCGATCTCGGTCTTGTAGTCCCAGAACACGTCGAGCTGCAGTTCGACGATGGGCAGGTCGATGTTCATCTGCCCGTTGTAGTCGAGGTGGAGTTCGGGATTGCGGACGCAGTTGGTGAGCAGTGCCGTCACGCCAGCCACGAAGGGCAGCCACATGAGATGTCTTTTCTGCATTGTCTTCATTTGTTCACCTCCCAACTTTTAAAGCTCACGCCCTTCTTCATGCGGCGGCGGTAGAGCAGGTCGTAACTGAGGGTGATGCCCACACGGGTGGGACCAATCCACGTCAGCTTATGCTGGCGGCGCTTGAAGAAATTGCCCCAATTGTCCCACTTGTAATAGTAGAGGTTGTCGTGGCGGTCGGGATACATCACGCTCTCATACTGGTAGGGGTCGTACTTGGTGAAGAACACACCCAGCTGCACGCCGAATTCCAGCCGCCAGTGTCCGCGGCGGGTGAGAGGCATCACATAGCCCACGCCCAGTCCGGCACCTGCGCCCTCCCCTTCCCATCCGCGCTTGGCATCGAAGCAGAGACCGTAGATGGCCATATTGGCGTATGCCTGGGCATACCATCCCTTGAAGGCGGCGCCGTTGCCATAGCCCGTGCTCTCCACGTCGCCGCTCTTGAAATAGTAGCGGGTTTCGAGCTGATAGTTGCGCACCTGGAAATACTTGTGCTCCTGATAGTGCTGCCACCAGGGGCAGTCGAAGGATGCGCCATAGGTGAAATGGCCATGCAGGGGATAGTATTCGATGGCGATATTGGGGATTGGGCAGAAGCGGTTGTAACCGAACGGCATGTAGGCAAAATCAAAAAGAAGATTGGTCTTCACCGACAGGAACTCACGGCGCGCCATGCGCTGCTGCTCTACAGGAACAGACATATAGAAAGGCGTAGGACGCATGGGAAGACTGTCTTTCTCCTGATTGGTAAAAGCACAGGAGCCGATGGACTGTGTCTCGATAGGCGGACGGCGGCGCTTGAAGAAAAGCACCACGCGGGCGGCACGCATCTTTGGGAAATATTCGTTGAGCAGACGCTTCCACAGCCGCCCCTCGTCCATCGCCATCAGTTCTCCCTTCAACCGTTGCTGGTTGTCGTCAGCATAGCGTTCGACGACATTCGCCACGCGCTGTTGGTCGGCATCGTTGCGCTCTCTCATGAGCCGAAGCAGATAGTGGTAGTCTTCGGGCATCTCCTTCATCTGGGTGACGCCGTCGAAGGGATGCTTCACGTTGTCGCGGATGAGACTGAGCAGGGCTTCGCGACGCAACTGGCTGAGCTTGATATTCCCTTCGTAAGGACCTTCAGGCGATGCGGCACCACGCACAATCATCGCCTCAAAGATATATTTGCCATTGTCGAAATAAGGGAGTATCTCGCCGAGCAGTTCGCGGCGGAACGGGGAGTTCTGCGGAATATCGTACTTGTTGACGGGGAAGATTACCTTGCGCGAAATTTTATAGAAAAGGGAGTCGGACAGTTCCATGCCACCTTGGGCTATGGCAGTGCTGTCGAGCACTACCACATAGGAGTATTTTTCCGCCAGCGATATGGCGAAACTGTCTCCTGCAAGAAGCGTGAAAATCGCTAACAATAGCCTTCTACCCATAACAATACAATTATCAATTTATAAAGTCTTAAACAGTCGTTTATAATTAAAGTGCAAAGTTAGCCAATTCTTGCATTTATTGTGTTTTTTTTTGCAACTTTTATGTTAAAATACGTAAAGCCCCCCCCCCTAATAGGCTTCATACAAGCAAAAAATGCGCCTCCCAAACCTATTGGGAGACGCATTTCATTATATTTTTTTTTGTGGAGAGGGGGATATTAGTCCAACCACTTCACATAGCAGAAATCCTGACGGTGTGGCAACTTGTCGTTCTTAGGATACATACGAACGGCAGTCTTGAATGAACCTGCATTCACCGGCTCAATCTCTGCCTCGAATGTGAAGTTGTTGCCCTCGTGGCCAACCACCTTGAATGGATAGATGCCATAAATCTGCTTGCCGTCCTCAGGCTGCTCCTTCAGTACCACAAGCTCCAGGCCCACAGCGTCGTTCAAGCCCTGCTCGTCGATGACATACTGTGTCTTGTACTTCTTGCCGGTCTCGATACCGTTCTCCATGTTGTCGCTCTTGGAAACCACATGGATACCGTCCCAGCGCTCAGCCACCTGCTCTTTCCAGAGAGCGATTTCCTTGGCAAGTGCATTGCCGTTGGCGCTCAACTTCTTGAAGCGGTCAGCCTGCTTGCAGTAGAACTTGTCGTAGTAGTCGTCGAGCTGGCGCTTCATGGTGTAGTGAGGAGCGATGGTAGCGATGGAGTTCTTCACCACCTGGATCCACTCCTTGCTGTAGCCTTCCTTGTTCTTGTTGTAGTACATAGGAACGATGTCGTTCTCCAACAAGTTGTAGATGGTAGCGGCGTCGAGCTGATCCTGATAGCCCTGGTTCTGGTAGGTACGCTTCTCGGGGAGAGCCCAACCGGCACCCTCGCGATAACCCTCAACCCACCAACCGTCGAGTACGGAGAGGTTGACAACACCATTCATCTCGGCCTTCTCGCCAGATGTACCCGAAGCCTCCAAAGGACGTGTAGGAGTATTCATCCAGATATCAACGCCAGAAACCAGGCGGCGAGCCAATGTCATATCGTAGTCCTCAAGGAAGATAATCTTGCCAAGGAACTCAGGACGCTGAGAAATCTCGAAAATCTTCTTGATCAAGCCCTGTCCTGCACCATCAGCTGGGTGAGCCTTACCAGAGAAGAAGAACAATACGGGGTGCTCAGGATCGTTCACAATCTTGGACAAGCGATCCAAGTCGGTGAAGAGCAAGTGGGCACGCTTGTAGGTAGCGAAACGACGGCAGAAACCAATCATCAAGGCGTTAGGATTGATACGCTCCAAGAGGGAAACCACACGGGCAGGGTCGCCCTGGTTCTTCAACCATGTCTCGGTGAACTTCTCACGGATATACTCGATGAGCTTCTTCTTCAGAGTCATGCGGGTATTCCAGATTTCCTCGTCGGAAACATTGTAGATAGCGTGCCAGATTTCCTCGTTGCTCTGGTCGTTCATGAAGTTCTTGTCGAAGTACTTGTCATAGAGATGACGCCACTCTGTAGCTGTCCAAGTTGGGAAGTGTACACCATTGGTTACGTAGCCTACGTGGTTCTCCTCCGGGAAGTAACCCTTCCAGATATTGGAGAACATCTGCTGGCTCACCCATCCGTGGAGCTTACTTACACCGTTCACCTCCTGACAGGTGTTGCAAGCGAAGGTAGAGAGGCAGAAGCGCTCGCCGTGGTCGTCGGCGTTCTCACGGCCCATGCCGATGAACTCGTCCCAAGAGATGCCGAGGCGCTGTGGATAGCCGCCCATGTACTTGCCGAAAAGAGCCTCGTCGAAGTAGTCGTGTCCGGCTGGCACTGGAGTGTGTACTGTATAGAGAGAAGAGGCGCGAACCAACTCAAGAGCCTGGTTGAAGTTCAAGCCGTCCTCCTCGATGTAGTCGCAGAGGCGCTGCAAGTTGCAGAGAGCAGCGTGACCCTCGTTGCAGTGATAGATATCCTTCTTGATGCCCATCTTCTTGAGAGCGAGCATACCACCGATACCGAGCAAAATTTCCTGCTTCAAGCGGTTCTCCCAGTCACCGCCATAGAGAGAGTGAGTGATTGGCTTGTCAAACTCAGAGTTCATGTCATTATCTGTATCAAGGAGATACAACTTGATACGGCCCACGTTCACCTGCCATACATAAGCATGAACCTGATAGTTGGTATAAGGTACATCCACTACCAAAGGATTGCCGTTCTCGTCAAGAACGCGCTCGATAGGAAGAGAATTAAAGTTCTGCGCATCGTAGTTGGCGATCTGCTGACCATCCATGCTCAGAGACTGCTTGAAGTAGCCAAAGCGATAGAGGAAACCTACGGCGCAGAGGTCTACGTTGCTGTCGGAAGCCTCCTTGAGGTAGTCACCGGCAAGCATACCAAGACCACCTGAGTAAATCTTAAGCACCTGGTTCAAGCCGTACTCCATACAGAAGTAAGCTACAGATGGGCGCTTGGCGTTGGGCTTCACATCCATGTAGTCGCGGAACATCTTGTAGACATTCTGCACCTTGGCCATAGTCTCCTTGTCCTTGACAATGGCCTCCTTGCGGTCATAGCTCAAACGCTCCAGGAGCAATACGGGATTGGCGTTGCACTTCTCATACAAGTCTGCATCCAGACTCTTGAACAAGTCACGGCCCTCATAATTCCAAGCCCACCACATGTTGTGAGCAATCTCGTCCAAGCACTTCAACTCCTTGGGAAGGCTAGACTTGATGGTTGTCTCCTTCCACTGAGGAGCATTAGCGTAATCTGCTTTAATTTTCATTGCGTCAAAATTTATAGTAAAGTATTTAAATATCAACTCATAAAGAGAGAGAGTTTACTTTTCCATACGCTCCCCGGCCTTGCGCAGGGCAAAGTCGTAAGCGTCGTAATAATACTCGATGAAATGCTTCCACAACGCCTTCTCTGCCAGAGCTCCGGCATTCTTTCGGCACTTGTCCACCTGGGCCTTGTCAAGACTTGAGTACTTGGCAACGGTATCCTTGATGGCATCTGCCACCTCGGAATAGTTGTAGTCCGTACGCCTGATGACTTTCACGCCATCCTCTATCTCGCTGTAACTCCCCTTCTCCGCATTGGCCCAGAGGCCGAAGCCTGCCAAGTCGGTAGTGATGCAAGGCACCTTGAATGCCACTGCCTCCAACGGAGTATATCCCCATGGCTCATAATAAGATGGATAGATGCAAAGGTCGTTGCCCAACACTACATCATAATAGGTCATGTTGACAATGCCGTCGTCGCCCGTCAGATAACAAGGCAGGAAGACTAGCTTCACCTTGTCTTCTTTGCTGTTGTGCATGTCAAAATATTTCAGCATGCCGAGCACGTTGTCCTGACTCATATTGTGGAGCCAATGGGTTATCGCAGGCACATCCAGCGGTGTGTCAAACTTCTGGCCACTGTTCAGGCGTTCCAAAAGATCCTGGCGAGGCTCTCCTACCCAACCGGGCACATCAATAAAAGCCAAAACATTCTTCTTCAGGTTGCCATCACGAAGCAGACGGTTCATCGCCTCTATGTAGACATCGATACCCTTGTTGCGGAACTCATATCTACCGCTGGTAGAGACGATAAGCGTATCATCGTCGAGCTCCGTCCCCATCAAAGCGTTGGCAACATCCAGCAAGCGCTGTCGGGCAGCCTTGCGCTTCTTGCCAAAACTAGAGGTCTTGGGCACGAAACTATCGTCAAAGCCATTGGGCAAAACAAAGTCTACCGGCTTGTCCAACAACTCCTTGCATTCGTTGGCGGTAATGTCGCTCACCGTCGTGAAACAGTCCACGTACTTGGCAGTCTGCTTCTCGATGGAGTGCTTGCTCTGCATATTGAGCTCCTGAGCCATCTGGTCGCCATTATAGGCAAAAAGATAATCATAAAGGGGCTTGTTGTTACCAGCGATGCTTCGGCCGATACTCGTTGCATGGGTAGTAAAGACCGTGGCCACCTCGGGCAGGTGCTTGTTGACATAAAGCACCCCAAGTCCGGTCATCCACTCATTGCCGTGATAAACCACCTTCTTGCCCGGCTCCACGACATGCTTGCAGAAGCTCTCCACAACCAAGGCTGCAGCGTAAGAGAACATCGAAGCCTCGTCGTAATCGCCATAAGCGTGGAGACTATCAACCTGATAATCCTCCCAAAGCTTTCCATAAATCTGGTCTTTGACAGCATAATAAGGAGAAAAATCCACAATGATAGACACTGGTTCGCCAGGAATATTCCAGCGCCCTACTTTTACTTTCAGACCCTCTTCCTGCGCTGCTTTTTTCCACTCTGCATAAAGCGTATCATCTTCAGAGAAATAAGGATTTACCTTGTCTCCCCAACAATCAGGACCAATAAAAATTAACCGATCCTCCAATTTATCCTTCAGAGTCTTGGCGCGAGAAGAAAGTACGGTATAAATACCGCCAACTTTGTTACACACTTCCCAACTAGACTCAAATATGTAATCCGGAAATAATCTAACCTTTCCCATATAAAAAATCAATAAAACACCGCAAAGTTAATTAAACATTTGCAAAAAAACGAATTTATCGTATTAAAATGATATAAAAAGTGCATTTTTCTTGATTTAAATGAATAACTTTGTCGCAGTAAATTAAAAAATGATATGAAAAGAACAATATTAGCAAGTTTTTTATGCCTATTGTGCACCACAGGCTGGGCACAAACAGACACCACCCTTTTCAAGGGAAAGATAGCGAACAAGGAGCTTGAAGTTTATATGAATATAGACTTCTACCACAAGAACCTGAAAGTTCCCGGCCAGGAACTCTTCGGTGAAATGCCCGGCTATTTCGGTGACAAAAAAGACAGCCGAAAATGGCTGATTACCGATGCCGAGATAGAAGGAAACACCGCCCATCTCTCCATCATCAACGATTATGGCAGTGAGGATTTAACAGCTGACCTCATCGTGCATAAAGACGGAACATACGAACTGGTGCAAAAGGATGGCAGCAACCTAAAAATCGCAAGAAATCGCAAATGGGTGAAAATTCCGAAAAAGACGAAATTTACGAAGGAGTGACAGGACGATTCTGGATACTATTCCTTGCTTGAGTGGTACGGCGGGGGCGCCGTACCTCCTATGATTCTTGCGCAGCCCTGACTGAGTGGTACGGCG
>CAVGLH010000110.1:0-7679 GCA_963630065.1 Bacteroides fragilis
GCGGTGCTTGTGTAGCTGCTTGTAAGAATGGCTCTGCCATGCTCTTCGTCAGCTCAAAGGTCAGCCAGCTGGCTCTCCTCCCACAGGGTCGCGTAGAGGCTGCTGCCCGCGCCAAGAAGATGATCGCCCGCATGGACGAGCTGGGCTTCGGTAACTGTACCAACACCCGCGCTTGCGAGGCTGTATGTCCTAAGAACGAGTCTATTTCCAACATCGCCCGCCTGAACCGCGAGTTCATCAAGGCTAAGTTGGCAGACTAATCCTTTGAAGATCCTCCTGTACGCAGAGTTTTTCTGTTGGATGGGAAGAAAATTATAAAATAGACCTCACACCGCACGCCTTTAGCGCAAGGTGTGGGGTCTGTTTGCTAAGCAATAATAAAAAAATAAGTTGGTACATTTCTCAGGGGGCGAAGATACAATTCCTTGCCCCGAGTGGTACGGCGGGGGAATTCCTTGCCCCGAGTGGTACGGCGGGGGCGCCGTACCTCCTATGATTGCCTTTTCTGGCAAGTATGGGTAACTGTAGGAGGTACAGCGCCCTCGCTGTACCACTCAAGCGAGAATTTTATCACTTAAGTGATGATTAAAAAAAATTGGTACATTTCTCATGGGCGAAGCTACAATTCCTTGCTTGAGTGGTACGGCGGGGGCGCCGTACCTCCTATGATTGCCTTTTCTGGCAAGTATGGGTAACTGTAGGAGGTACAGCGCCCTCGCTGTACCAAGCAAAGGGGTGTTTCCAAATCAGAAACTTAAGTATATCCCATCAACAAATTGTACCAAGTTATTTTTTTCCGTCACTAAACAAAATAAACTACAAAAACAAATTTACGTAACAATGAAAACAAAACTGATTTTGATGTCGCTCATGATGCTTCTGGCCATGAGCCTCCATGCGGAGAACTATCCGTATCGTAGTGATTATCTATGGCTTACCGTGCCCGACCACGCTGATTGGCTTTATCAGACTGGCGAGCAAGCCAAGGTGGAGGTGAGCTTCTACAAGTATGGCATCCCCAGAGACGGCGAGGTGAAGTATGAGATTGGCAACGACATGCTCGATGCCGACAAGAAGGGCAGCTTCAAGCTGAAGAACGGAAGGGCCGTGGTGGATATGGGAACCCGCAAGACACCTGGCTTCCGCGACCTTCGCCTCACTTACAAGCTCGACGGCAAGACCTACCAGCACCATGTGAAAGTGGGCTTCTCCGTAGACAAGATTCAGCCCTATACCCAGGAACCCAAGGACTTCCAGAGCTTCTGGCAGAAGAATCTGGAGGAACTGAAACAGGTGCCGCTCAAATACACCAAGGAACTGGCCAAGGAATATTGTACCGACAAGATAGACTGCTATCTCGTGAAACTGCAGATCGACAAGATGGGCCACTCGATGTACGCCTATCTCTTCTATCCCAAGAACGCCAAGCAGGGCGGCCATCCCGTGGTGCTCTGTCCTCCGGGCGCAGGCATCAAGACCATCAAAGAACCCCTGCGCAGCAAGTATTACGCCGAGAACGGTTTTATCCGCATGGAGGTAGAAATCCACGGTCTGGACCCCCGTCTCTCCACGGAAACTTTCCAGGAGATAAGCCGCGCCTTCAACGATGCCAACGGAGGCTATCTGGCCAACGGGCTGGAGAACAAGGACCTCTACTACATGAAGCACGTCTACTGCGGACTCGTGCGCTGCATCGACCTCCTCACCTCCCTGCCCGAATGGGACGGCAAGAACGTGGCCGTGCAGGGCGGTAGTCAAGGCGGTGCGCTGGCCCTTATCGCCGCAGGCCTCGACAAGCGGGTTACCCAGTGCGTGGCCAACCATCCCGCCCTCAGCGACATGGCCGGCTATGCGGAGAAAGGTCGTACGGGCGGCTATCCCCACTTCTGCAAGCAGCCCGGAATCCTCGGCAACAAAGACTGCCTGGCCAATATGGCCTACTTCGACGTGGTCAACTTCGCCCGCTACGTGAAGGCCCCCGTCTATCTCACCTGGGGCTACAACGACAACACCTGTCCTCCCACCACCAGCTACGCCGTGTGGAACACCCTGAAGTGTGAGAAGGAAAGCCTGCTTACCCCCATCAACGAGCACTGGACGAGCGACGAAACCAACCGCAAGCAGATGGAATGGATCAAGGCACACCTCGTGAAGTAAGGCGAATGTCGATTTGATAAAAACTGCAAAAAAAAATAGCAATATTTGGTTGTTTGGCTAAATATTGCTATTTTTGCATACATAAAATGCAAACTAGTTTGAAATCATGTCATCAATAGAAATTAAAAAGGTAGAGACCAAGAAGGACTTGAAGACGTTCATCGACTTCCACTACGACCTCTACGAAGGCAACGAGTATGATGTGCCTAGCCTTTTCGTCGACGAAAAGAAAACGCTTAGTAAAGACAAGAATGCGGCTTTTGAATTCTGTGAGGCAGAGTATTTCCTTGCCTACAAGGACGGAAAGCTGGTGGGTCGTGTCGCTGCCATCATCAACCATAAGGCAAACAAGAAATGGGACAGACAGTCGGTCCGCTTCGGATGGATCGACTTCATTGACGACCGCGAGGTGTCCAAGGCTCTTCTGGATGCCGTGGAGCGTTATGGCCGCGAGAAGGGTATGAACGAGGTGGTAGGCCCCCTTGGTTTCACCGACATGGACCCCGAGGGCATGCTTTCCATGGGCTTCAACGAGCTGGGCACCATGCCCACTATCTACAACTATCCCTACTACATCGACCACATGGAGGCCTTGGAGGGCTATGAGATTGACACCCGCTATGTGGAATACAAGATGATGGTGCCCGAGAGCGTGCCCGAGAAGTATGCCAAGATAGCCTCGATGATTCAGAAAAGGTACAATCTGCACGTGCGCAAACTCACCAAGAAGGCTGTCTTCGAGGAAGGCATGGGCCAGAAAATCTTCGAGCTCATCAACGAGACCTACAAGCATCTCTACGGCTATTCCGAGCTTTCGCAGAAGCAGATTCATCAGCTCATCAATTCCTACTTGAGCTTCCTCGACTTCAACCTCGTCACTTGTATCGAAGACTGGTCTACCCCAGAGCATAAGCTGGTGGGTGTGGGCGTGTCGATGCCTTCGCTGGCCCAGGCCCTCAAGAAGTGCCGCCGCGGCCGACTGTTCCCCTTCGGATGGATTCATGTGCTGAAGGCCATCAAGCTGCACAAGGCGCAGAGCGTGGACCTCTTGCTCATCGGCGTGTTGCCGGAATATCGTTCCAAGGGAGCCAACTCGCTCCTCTTCGCCGACTTGATACCATGGTATCAGAAGTATGGCTTCCAGTGGGGCGAGACGCAGGTGGAGCTGGAGACCAACCTCGCCGTGCAAGGACAGTGGGGCGCATTGGATCCCGTGCTGCACAAGCGCAGAAACTGCTACAAGAAGAGACTCGAATAAGGAAAAACCAAGGAGGGACTTATGTCTGAAGAAAACATCAATGAAATGGATGCTCCGCAGCAGCAACCTGTGGAATACACCGACGACAACATCCGCCACCTGAGCGACATGGAGCATGTGCGCACCCGTCCGGGCATGTACATCGGCCGACTGGGCGACGGAAACCTGCCGGAGGATGGCATCTACGTGCTCTTGAAGGAAGTGGTGGACAACTCCATCGACGAATTCAAGATGGGGGCTGGAACCCGACTGGAAATCGACATCGAAGACCAGCTTCGGGTGAGCGTGCGCGACTATGGGCGAGGCATCCCTCAGGGAAAGCTCGTGGAGGCCGTGAGCGTACTGAACACCGGAGGAAAGTACGACAGCAAGGCCTTCAAGAAAAGCGTAGGCCTGAACGGAGTGGGCGTGAAGGCCGTGAATGCCCTCAGCTCCCACTTCGAGGTGAAGTCGTTTCGCAACGGCAAGATGCGCCACCTGAAGTTTGAGAAGGGCATCCTGCAGAGCGACAACACCGAGGACACGGACGACGAGAACGGAACATTCATCTACTTCGAACCCGACAACACACTCTTCAAGAACTACTCCTTCCACGACGACATAGTGGAGACGATGCTCCGCAACTACACCTATCTCAACACCGGGCTCACCATCATGCATAACGGCCGCCGCATTATCAGCCGCCACGGTTTGCAAGACCTGCTGACCGACAACATGACCAACGAGGGCCTCTACGAGATTATCCATATGAAGGGAGAAGACATCGAGGTGGCTTTCACCCATACCAACCAGTATGGCGAGGAATACTACTCCTTCGTCAATGGCCAGCACACCACCCAGGGAGGCACCCACCAGAGCGCATTCAAGGAGCACATCGCCCGCACCATCAAGGAATTTTTCGGCAAGTATGAGTATGGCGACATCCGCAACGGACTGGTGGCCGCAATCGCCATCAACGTGGAGGAACCTGTGTTCGAGAGCCAGACCAAGATCAAGCTCGGCAGTACCACCATGACCCCCAACGGAGGCGAGACCATCAACAAGTATGTGGGCGACTTCTTGAAGAAAGAAGTGGACAACTATCTGCACATCCACAAGGACGTGGCCGAGATTCTGGAGAACAAAATCAAGGAGAGCGAGCGCGAGCGCAAGGCGATGGCCGGCGTAACCAAGCTGGCCCGCGAGCGAGCCAAGAAGGCCAACCTGCACAACCGCAAGCTGCGTGATTGCCGCATCCACTTCAGCGACGCCAAGGACGAGCGCAAGGAGGAGAGCTCCATCTTCATCACCGAGGGCGACTCCGCCAGCGGAAGCATCACGAAGAGCCGCGACGTGAACACCCAAGCCGTGTTCTCCCTGCGTGGAAAGCCTCTCAACAGTTACGGGCTCACCAAGAAGGTGGTCTATGAGAACGAGGAGTTCAATCTGCTGCAGGCGGCCCTCGACATCGAGGACGGTCTCGACACGCTGCGCTACAACAAGGTAATCGTGGCCACGGATGCCGATGTAGACGGCATGCACATCCGCCTGCTCATCATCACCTTCTTCCTGCAGTTCTTCCCCGACCTCATCAAGAAGGGCCACGTCTACGTGTTGCAGACCCCCTTGTTCCGTGTGCGCAACAAGCGAACGAAAATCAAGAACAAGCAGGCCATTGCCGATGCCGACGCCAAGCTGGGCCCCAAGGAGAAGAAGGGCGACTTCATTACCCACTACTGCTACAGCGACGAGGAGCGCCAGCAAGCCATCAAGGCTCTGGGCCCTGACCCTGAGATAACCCGATTCAAGGGACTGGGCGAGATTTCTCCCGAGGAGTTCTCCCATTTCATCGGTCCCGACATGCGACTGGAGCAAGTTACCCTCCACAAAACCGACCAGGTGCAGAAACTCCTGGAGTACTACATGGGCAAGAACACCATGGAGCGACAGAACTTCATCATCGACAACCTCGTGATAGAGGAGGACATCCCCGAGGAGGAAGTCTTGAGTGAAGAGTGAAGAACGAAGAGTGAAGAATCAAATAGTTTCTATACAATGAAGAAGATTTTGACGTTGGCACTGGTGGCTCTCGTGGCGATAGGCTCGCTCGATGCCCAGGTGCGCATGAAAATGGGCAAGAACAGCCCGATAGAGAAACTGGGCAGGGCAGAGATTGCCATTGCCAACCTCTATGTGGACAGTGTGGACGAGAGCAAGCTCGTGGAGGATGCCATCCGGGGGATGCTGGAGAAGCTCGACCCCCATTCCTCCTACGCCACCGCCAAGGAGACCAAGGCGATGAACGAGCCGCTCAACGGCTCGTTCGATGGTATCGGCGTGCAGTTTAACATGGTAGACGACACGCTGCTCGTCATCCAGCCCGTGGTGAACGGCCCCTCCGAGAAGGTGGGCATCGTGGCGGGCGACCGCATTGTGGCGGTCAACGACACGGCCATCGCCGGGGTGAAGATGAGCAAGGAAGACATCATGAGGCGTCTGCGTGGCCCCAAGGGAACGGTGGTGAACCTCACCGTCGTGCGCCGTGGCATCAACGACAAGCTCACCTTCAAGGTGAAGCGCGACAAGATTCCCGTCACCACCATGGACGCAGCCTACATGATTCGTCCGGGCATCGGCTACATCCGCCTGGGCAGTTTCGGAATGACCAGCCACAAGGAAGTGGCTACGGCGATGGACTCGCTCAAGAAGAAGGGCATGAAAGACCTCATCTTCGACTTGTCGGACAATGGCGGCGGTTATCTGCAGGCGGCGGTCAAGATAGCCAACGAGTTCTTGCAGAAGGGCGACTTGATAGTTTACACTAGCGGTCGTGCGGCTCCCCGCCAGGAGTTCAAGGCCGAGGCCAATGGCCGTTGGCGCAAGGGCAAGGTGGTGGTGCTCACCAACGAGTTTACCGCCTCTGCAGCAGAGATTGTCTCTGGAGCGATTCAGGATCAGGACCGTGGCGTGGTGGTAGGTCGCCGCACCTTCGGCAAGGGATTGGTGCAGCGCCCGCTCACCTTCGACGATGGCAGCGAGATTCGCCTCACTGTGGCCCACTACTATACGCCCAGTGGCAGATGCATCCAGAAGCCTTATACCAAGGGCGACCGTCTCGACTATGCCCTCGACCTCGACAAGCGATACAAGCACGGCGAGTTCACCAACCAGGACAGCATCCACCTCGCCGACAGCTTGAAGTATTACACGCTGCGCAAGCACCGCGTGGTGTATGGCGGCGGTGGCATCATGCCCGACTATTTCGTGCCTCTGGACACCACCAAGTACACCAAGATGCACCGCCAGTTGGCTGCCAAGAGCATCATCATCAACCACAGTCTGAAGTTCATCGATGCCCACAGGAAGGAGTTGAAGGCGCAATACAATGACTTCAACAAGTTCTTGGCAAGCTACGAGGTCCCCCAGAGCCTTGTAGAGGAATTCATCGCCGAGGGCAAGAAAGACAAAATAGAGCCCAAGGACGACGCTGAATTGGCTCAGACGAAGAAATACCTAGCCCTGCAGCTGAAAGCCCTTGTAGCGCGAGATATTTGGGATATGAGCCAATACTTCCAGGTATGGAACGAGAGCAACGAGATAGTGCAGCGTGCCGTGCTGCTGCTTACGAAAGGAAAATAAACTGTTTGGACTGTTGATGCGGTTAACCAGTTTACCGCTTCTAGCGTTCCAGTTCCAGTTGTTCCAATTAAAAATCAAGGGTTGTATTTTCTTCCCTTTTTCTTTATATGTTATATAACTATTTAATAATTAGATATTTATATAATATAATATAAGGAAAAAAGAGTAAAGGGACCTTTGAGAAAAAATAATTGGAACAACTGGAACTGGAACGCTTTTTCTTCTAAAAGGCTAATTCACAGACAGTTGTCGTGTATTTTCCATTGTCCCAATTGGAAGGACAACCTTTAAAAACAGCGATTTCCGTATCAAATATCCTTGTAACAGGCTTCGCAAAAAACTGAAAAATTACTTTTCCAGCTGAAAAAAAAGATTTCTATAGTTGGAAAAGTAAAAAAGAGGATTCAAAATAAAAAAGTTTTTTTCAGCTTCTCCCGTGCATTTTGTCCCATTTCAAGTAGATTCCCGCGAGAATTCTTCTCTTTTATTATATTACTATTGATTATATATTAGTGGCGATAAAAAAAATAACTTGGTACAGCGAGGGCGCTGTTACTTTGGATTGGTACAGCGAGGGCGCTTAGAGCTAACTTGCTTGAGTGGTACAGCGAGGGCGCTGTACCTCCTACAGTTACCCATACTTGCC
>CAVGLH010000111.1:0-7647 GCA_963630065.1 Bacteroides fragilis
TCGAGGAGCGTCCCGGACACAAGAACGTGAACTGGCGCTACCGCACCAGCGACGGTATGGGATTTGACGAGTATCTGCAGTTTGCCGAGGATTTGAACGCCAAGCCTCTCTACGTGGTGAACGTAGGTTTGTGGCACGGCGGCAAGACACCCGTTGACAGCATCCAGCCTTGGATAGACGAGTGCCTCAACGCCTTGGAGTATGCCAACGGTCCCGTCACATCAAAGTATGGAGCCTTGCGCGCCAAGAACGGTCATCCCGAGCCATACAATATCGAATATCTGGAGATAGGCAACGAGAACAACCAGCCCGACCCAGCCCAGCAAAGCGACCACTACTACGACCGCTTCAAGAAGTTCAAGGATGCCGTCCTGGCGAAATATCCCAAGATGCACCTGATAGGCAACGTGGTGGCATGGGGCGACGACAACCCCAAGTGGGACAGCAACGAGAGCGTGGAGTTGCTCGACGAGCACTACTACCGCAACCCGGCCTGGTTTGCCGACAACTTCAACAAGTATGACAACTACGACCGCAAGGGCAGCGAAATATACGTAGGCGAGTATGCCGTGACACAAGGCTTTGGCAACATGGGTTCGCTCGACGCAGCCCTTGGCGAGGCTGTCTACATGATGGGCATCGAGAACAACAGCGACATCGTGACGATGGCATCCTACGCCCCCATCTTCGCCAACCTCAACAACCGCATGTGGGCACCCGACATGATTCAGTACACCTCCGACAAGGTGTTCGGCACCCCCTCTTACTACGTACAGAACGTGATGGCCAATAACATCGGCACCCGCGTCTTGAAGGTGGAGCAGAACGCCCCCTACAAGTATGAGCAAGCCAAGGTGAAGCCAGCCATCTGCCGTGTGGGTATGGGCACATGGGGCACCCAGGTATCGTTCCAGGACAAGGGTTACAGCGACGACAAGGGCAATGCCCTGCCCATGACCCTGCAGGAGCTGCCCACCGACATCCGTGGCAATTGGCAGGCGAGTGCCGACGGCATCATCAAGCAGACCAGCAACGAGGAGAGCTGCATCCGCCTGAACCCAGGCGAGATTACCAGCGACGGCTATATATATAAGGTACGCGCGAAGAAGGACGCAGGAAACGAAGGCTTCCTCATCATCTTCAACTATGTGGACAAGAACAACTACTGCTGGCTCAACCTCGGCGGCTGGAACAACACCCAGCACGGCATCGAGAGCATCGTAAACGGCTCCAAGGCTCAGATTGCCACCTGCGCAGGCAAAGTGGAGACGGGCAAATGGTACGACATAGAACTGAAGGTGGTAGGCGACAGCATCTTCGCCAAGTTGGACGGCAAGGAAATCTTCGCCACAAAGCTGAAGGCCAACACCCAGCCCGGCATCTTCTCCACCGCCACCCTCGACGAGAAGACAGGCGAGGTGATTCTCAAGATTGCCAACACCAGCACGGAGGGCACCACCGCCAAGATCAACTTGCAGGGCAAGGACATCAAGGACGGCAAGCTCATCCGCCTCTCTGCCAAGAACGGTTTGGAGGAGAACACCATCGACAACCCCACCAATATCTACCCAGTGGAAAACTATGTGACCACGGAGAAGAACGGGGCTACGGTGGAAATCCCAGCCAACTCTCTCAACATTCTGAGACTGAAATAAGGGAATCATGAATAAGATTTACATTTTTGAATAGTTGATAAGTTAGTTAGAATCGAGTAGTCGGCAATCTGCGAGATGCAGATTGCCGACTCGTTTTTACCTCATTTTCCCCCATTGAGCCTCTATTTTGGACAAGAAAGGCTTTTATTTGCCCCTAATGTGCAAAAAAATGTAAATAAATTAACGAGTTCGGATTTTTTTTAGTACCTTTGCATTGTCTTTTGAAGATAGTTCGGGATTTGGCGCAGTTGGTAGCGCACACGTCTGGGGGGCGCGAGGTCGCTGGTTCGAGTCCAGTAATCCCGACATAAAACGACGGAAGTCTTTCTTTGGCAGCAATGCCTTCAGGAAACTTCCGTCGTTTTTTTGTTATTTATCGGACTGGCACTACCGTATAACCCTTGCCTCATAAAAACAAGAAAAGACCCCACTACATTCATTCCCCATACCAATATTTTGCCTTCCCCACTCAATTTCCCCCGAAAACATTTGGTAGATACAAATAAAACCCGTAGCTTTGCAATGGATTTTCAAACAACATTCAAATGAAGAGGCTTATGAGATACTTAGACCCAAAAGCAGACTTGACCTTCAAGAAGATATTCGGCAAGCACCCCGACTTGCTGATCAGCCTTCTCAATGCACTCCTGCCGCTGAGCGACGAGGAACAGATAGAGAGCATTGAATATCTGCCGACGGAACTTGTGCCTGAGCTCTACGAGCACAAGAACTCCATCGTGGATGTACTATGCCAGGACATCAAGGGGAGACAGTTCTGCGTGGAGATGCAAATGGAGTGGACCACCGCCTTCAAGCAGCGGGTGCTCTTCAATGCGTCCAAGCTCTATGTGACACAGGCCAAGAAAAAGGGACAATACAAGGACTTGAAACCCGTATACTCCCTGAATCTCGTAAACGAAATCTTCGAACCCGAACTGGAGGAATACCAACACGACTACAAGATAGTATGCGACAAGCATACCGACCGAGTGATAGAGGGATTGCACTTCACGTTCATCGAACTTCCCAAGATTACGCCCCATACGATGGCTGAGAAGAAAATGGCCGTGCTATGGCTTAGATTCCTGACAGAAATCGACGATGACACCCAGACTCCTCCCGCCGAGCTGCAAGAGAACCCGGAAATCAATAAGGCACTGGAGGAGGTGGAAGTCACTGCCTTTACCGAGGAAGAACTCAGAGGATACGACAAGTTCTGGGACATCGTGAGGACAGAAAAGACCCTGCTAGGCGGAAGTTATGAAAAAGGACGGGCGGAGGGCATTGCTGAAGGCGAAAGAAAAGAGAAATTAGCAACGGCCAAAAGACTATTGGCTCTCGGCCTGGCTCCCGACATCGCCGCCAAAGGATCTGGATTGGCGATAGAGGATATAAAAGACCTCATCAGATAAACAAAGACGATGGCAACAAACCTTCATATCAATAAAGGCTTGTTGCCATCTGCTTATAATAAAGCTATACGCCAATCACTCTAATGACAGCCAACCGTCGCTAGTCCAGTTGATTTTCTTCTCAACCAAGATGCTGGCACCATTGTGCTCCAGACTGTAGCCATGGCAGAAGAAGCGGTCGCCATCGGGGAAGGTATAGGCAGAGCAATGGCCCATCGCCTCAAACTCCTTTTTGTCACCTTCGAGAATCAGGGTGCCGCCGCCCTCTCGCATATCCTTGCCAGCCTTGTCAAGATAAGGGCCGGACACCTTCTTGCTCCTTCCCACGGCCACACGATAGTTGCTCTTCACGCCGCGGCAACAGTAGTCCCAACTCACGAAGAGATAATAGTAAGCTCCATGCTTCATGATAAAGGGAGCCTCGATGGCATTTGTACCGGCATACTTGCTCGTAGGATTAGGCTCAGCCGAAGTGTCGCCCACGGCATGACGGCGAGCGATGGTTACGGGCTTCGCCCCCTTCTTCACATGAAAAGTCTTCTTGTCGAGCGGGATGAGCTGGATACCGTCCCAGAAAGAGCCCCAAGTGAGCCAAGGCTTTCCGTTCTCATCAATGACAAAATTAGGATCGATGGCATTCCAGTTGTCACAGTCTCCCTTTGAGGCAACGAGGCATCCCTCGTCTTTCCATCCGTCTTTGTTCGCCAACGACGTATTGCTCAGCAATCCGATGGCAGAGGTATTCTTGCCAAAGGTGGAGCAAGAGTAAGACAAATACCACTTGTTCTTATACTTGATGACATCCGGTGCCCATATATGGGTATCGAAGCCTGGCACACTGTCATGCGTCCAGGCCGGTATCTTCCCGTTGGGAAGCACGCCATCCTGGGCAATAGTCCAGTGCTTACGGTCGGCGGAAGTCATCTGCGTGATGCCATGGCCCGTGCAGTAGAGATAATACGTTCCGTTCTCATAGGCCATCACGGGGTCGTGAACCATGGGATGTTCCACCTCCTGCTGGGCATTTACAGCAGGAGCAGCAATAACCATTGCTGCTCCCAAAAGTATCTTAGAGAATTTCATATATGTCTCATCTTATTTCTTCTTGCCCCAGTAGCTCTTTGCGCCATTGAGACCAGAATATACGATAGTCACCTTGCGAGGAGATGCCTCCCAGTCTACCTCACGCTGAACCTTCAGCTCCACGTCACCAACCTTCAAGGTGTTGGTGCTAGCATCGAATGACCAGGTTGCGCCCTTCCATATGCCGGAGGTAATAGTGTGGTCTGAGCCAAACTCCATTGCTGAAGCCTCTTTCTGCACACCAAACTTATAACCCAGGTCGATGTGTTCCCAGTTGCCTGCAATCTCAGAATCCTTAATAGTCTCCTGTGGCACTGCACCGTAACGCTCAGGCATCACTACAGGCCAACCGTTTGAGAGCCACTTGATGGAACGTACACCACCCATCATGATGGCATTGCTGGAAGCGATGCCGTCTACATTGGCGGGCATGCGCTGCTGGGAAACATAGTACCAGTTGCCATTGCCATCGTCGAACACAGCGCAGTGGCTGATACCTACCCAACCACTACCCTCGCTGAACTTGTAGGGATGAGTCAGCACAGTGGCATTGTCATTGGCTCCAAGAGACGCATCCGTCACCTTTCCGTCTAATGTCTCATAAGGACCATCCACGTTCTTGGAACGGAGTACACGGGTATTATAAGGAATTTCAAGTGCATCGTATGCCACGAAGAGATAGTAATAACCATCGTGGTAAACCACCTCAGGAGCCTCAGCACCCTGCCAGCGGTTGCCTGCCGTACGGGTGAAAATCAACTTGCCATAGGGGGCAATCTCCTCTGCAGTACCGAAAGGCTTGGGCAGGTCTGCCTTCACCTTGCCAGTCTCAGGATTCAGCTCCACTGCAGCAAATCCGCTGTGCCATGAGCCGTAGATGAGCCAATGCTCACCCTCGGGAGTGATGACATAAGAGGGGTCGATAGCGTTGAACTTATAATAGCAGTTGGCGTAATCTTTGCTATTCACGTTGAAGTTAAGTCCCTTGTCTGAGGCATTGGTGATGACATAGCCTTTGTCCTCCCATTTGTTGGAAGCCGGATCGGAAGTCTCCTTCAAACCGATGAAGGCACGCTCACTCCATGTTCCGTCACCGTTGAGTGTGCCAGGACAAGTGATGACATAGTACATACGGTAGAGATTGTCGCTCACCTTCTTTACACATGGTGCCCAATAGCCAAAATCTGTATCGTCAGAGAAATAGCTGTCAGGACGCTCCTCCAGTCCCATTTCCTTGCGAATCTCGTTGAGCTTGGTTGGAACCCACTTGGGCAATCCCACCTGTGTCCTACCCATGAACTCCCAGTTTACAAGATCCTTGGAACGACGGCAGAAGAAATGGCCGTGCTTGCCAAGGTTGCGCAAGTCTTCCTTGTGCTGGTTGGAATAGCTGGCATCGGTCTGATACATATAAAAGTAACCGTCGTCGGCCTTCATCACCGAGGGGTCGTGTACGTTGGCAAGATTCCACTGGCTGCGGGAAGTCCAAGCCGACACCGACGTATAGTTGTCATCGTATGTAGGGCAAACATATTCGGCCAGTGTCTTTGGGGTCTCCGGCTCCACAGGGGTTGGAGTTGCGGAGTCATCATTGCTGCTACAAGCTGTCATCAGTGAGGCACAAGCGAGCAGGACTGCAAACTTATCAAAATATTTCATCTTTCTGAGTATTTTAAATGTTATACTATTTTCCAAGGAGGGGGAAGTTCTAGCTTCTCCCCCTCTCGGTCATATTTTCTTTATCTGCGGTGAGTGCGGCTGCTAGCTACTGAGTCGAACTCCAAGTGAGAACCGTCAACGGTAAATGCTACGTTCAAATCGTTCGGGTCAATGGTATTGATACCAAGATAACTCTGATATGTCACACTACCATCAGTACCTGTTACGATGGCCTGGATGTCGGCTGTACCATTGTTGCAGTTGGTGACATACAGTTTCACCTTGGCTCCATTCATCGTAGCCAACCAAGTAGCCCAGTCGCCTTGGGTTCCGATAGGAGTACAAGCTGCATAGCCATTGCCCCAACCATAATTGTCGGCACGAACCACGGCATATTCTCCCAAAGCCGCATTGCGAAGGATGACAACATAGTTGTTCCAGTTGCCTGCCAAGCTAGAATAGTTGGTGAAGTTGAATTCGCGGGTCTCACCTGCAGGAACCTTCATGTCTTCAGTAAACGAAGTCCACCAACCTGTACTGCAATCTTCAGCACCAAGCATAGTTGGGCTAGGAGTGACAGCTTGAACTGCAGATTCTTTCACATTCACCTCCACTGTAGCCGTGCGGCCATTCTCGGTGGTAATTGTTACCTCGTGCTTGCCTACAGTAGCAGGAACGGCAGAGAATGTCAGCTTAGAATTGTCTATTACAGAAGGCTCACCCTCTACATAGGTAGCTGTGACTTCCATACCTGTCGGGTCAAACGCCAATGTACGCTCTACCCCATTAAGGGCTGCTGATTTATAGATGTAATAGTTGGTACGTGTAGGAGCCGTTGTGACAGAGATGCTCTTGATACCAGACACTACGTTGAACTTAGCGTAAGCTACTATAGGACTAGAAGCATTCTCACCCTTGAATGTCTTGTTATAAATCACGGTAAGGGTCTTCTCGCCGGCAGTTTCCATATCGTTGATGGCCGAGAAGTAAAGCTCAGAGGCAGGAATCTCCTTGGTCACGCCCTCCTCGAAAGTAACAGTGGCAGAAACTCCAGCCATAGCTTCTTCTAGACTTACGCCCTTGTCCACCTCGGTAGGCACATTGTTCAACACCATTGACACAGGAGCCTTGTCAGCTGCGGAAGTATATCCGCCGATTGGCTCTACGTTGCTCTGGAGGAAGTTGATGTAAGAGCCCTCAGGTACAAGGAAACAACGAATCTTCGTGTTACTGGCATCCGCATTGAGGTTAGTCAACTTGGTTGGCTGGGTATAAGTCTTCGTAACTGTTCCGTTGGTAATCTTCACAAGGAACGTATCCACCTTGGAGCGATCCACAGTCAGTGTAATCTTGCCGCCCAACTTGTCAATGCCCTCGTCCGTATCGGTTGCGAAAGTGAGGTTACTTGTCACCAAACTTCTGTCGATATAGTCGCCCCACTCAGAGTTTCCGCTTGGCTGATAGTCGAAACGAATGGCACCATACTCCTTATAATTGTCTGTGGCACGTTCCTCGTCATTGCAAATAATCAAAGCGAAGTTCTTGTAAGTTTTGGCTGCCGATGGGTTGATGCTTAGATTGAACACGGCGTTCCACTTCTTCCCGTCCTCTACTTGATAGTACTTGGAGAAAGCAGACCACCAACCAGCACTGAAGTCTGTCGCACCAATGGTATAAACGTCCTCGTTCATACCTACCAGTTCGTCCTCGGTATTTTTAGAATTGTTGGCATTATTGATGGAGTCTATCTTCGAGGAGATCCAATCGGGAGAGTTGACACTGAACATGTCACTGCCTTCGCATCCCGTCATGGCAGTAAGTCCCATCGCTGCTACGCA
>CAVGLH010000112.1:0-6993 GCA_963630065.1 Bacteroides fragilis
CAAGGACAAGAGGCTGCCAAAGAAGGATGAGACGGCTGAGGATGTTGAGGATGACCTCCACTTCTTCAAGCGCTGGATCTTCTGTTACTATGCCCCATTGGTCGGACTGACGCAGTTCGTGTTCCATGAGCGTGGCCGTAGAACTCAGGCGGCTGTGAAGAAATACTTCGAGGATGTGATGGAGAAGATTTACCTCCACAGCGATGGCGCACCTATATATAAGTGCTATGACGTCGGAGAGCTGATACAGCGAATAGCCTGTCTGGTCCACATGCGAAGGCCGTTCTTCAAGTTGAAGGATTTCTCGGAGGATGCCATGGCGATATTGAAGCTGTTTGAGGCAATCTTCCGTGAGGACAAGCTGATAAAGGCTGCATTCTCAACCCCTGAGGAAATCCGACGGGAGCGAGTGCTTCGCATTGGACCCAAGTTTAATGACCTGAAATCATATTTGGACAAGTTGGCAAAGAACCTTGAGAAGGAGGAAGAACCCGAACTTCTCAAGGCGGTGAACTATGCCCTTGTGGAATTCCCTTGCATGCAGCGTAGCCTGGAGGACGGTAAGCTTGACCTCTCGAACAATGTATGTGAGCGACAAATTCGGCGAATAGCGAAGTATCGCAACAATAGTTATTTTGTCGGCAGTCCAGAGGCAGGTGTGCGCTTTGCTCGCCTGATGTCTCACTTTGCCAACATCCGAAAGCACAACTTGGAGCCAGTAGAGTATTTTTGCGATGTGTTCCGCAGAATTAAGAACACGGCAAAGGACAAGCTGGTCGACTTGCTCGCCCATAAATGGCAGCCTGCAACAGTTGCAGCTTGGACATAATATCAAGAATTTTTCTTAAAAGATAATAAAAGAATGTGCACTTGATGGCTTAACGTGCCTAAAGTGACCGCTTACGTGGAGCCCTCTTTGGCCAAAGAGGGACGGGGTGATTCGAAAAAATCATCATTATGACATAATATCTGTATTCTCTGTGAGATCTGTGGGAGAACAAAAAAAATATCATTCCAGTAAAATCATGAAATCTTACTTCTCTTTGAAGCCGGGAGCCACCTTTTTCCTTGGCAGCTCCCGCACACTCGTATATCATAAAGACGACGTCGAGTTCATCTACAAGATAGGCATCGGGGGCAACAAGTATATCTATGCCCATATTTATTTGATGCCAGCCGGTGAAAACTCTCTGTTTCTTTATGCCGACTGGGGAGATTACTTCCGTCACCTGAGTTCGATAACCGACAAGGAGCATTTTATGAACATCATGAAACGTCCTTGCCCCACTTTTGTGCAGATATGGTCGGATGAGCACCCCGATAAAGTCGCCGTCATGTCGATGAATGCCGGTGCCACGATGGGCATAGGAATAGAGGTGGAGAATGTGAACTATCGACAGGAGGCTCCCACCCAAATCCCCTTTATGTACGAAGTGACCGTGGCGGCAGGCAAACTTGTGGATGCCAGCAACAAGCTGTATTCCGAACTCTCCAAGAGCTGTCCTCTGAAACTATGGAAAGAGAGGCTCAAGGCAGTGTGGGGAGAAGAAACTATATAATGAATATCACAAGCTGTCGCTTGGTGAGGATGTGTAGCCCTCATCCTTGTCACATCCTATGAAAGTAGTAGTTTTAGTAGGCCGTGAAGAGCAGTGGGCCACGTACCAGTTCGTCTGCCCCCTCTTCCCTTTGCCAGATTGGTACGGCGGGGGCGCCGTACCTCCTATGATTGTGGCAGAGTAACTGTAGGAGGTACAGCGCCCTCGCTGTACCACTCAAGCAAGCGGGATTTAAGCGCCCTCGCTGTACCAACCCAAACTACCACGCCCTCGCTGTACCAAGTTCATCCTACGAAAATACCGTAAAAACACAACGCTTACAAAGCAATAATTCTTACAACAACTTATACATCCTATGAAAGTAGTACTTTTAGCAGGAGATAACTTTTTCAAATTCCATATTTTCGAATGAAAGATTTTAAAGACATAAAGATTGCCGTAGCTGGTACTGGCTACGTAGGTCTGAGCATAGCCACGCTATTGTCTCAGCACCATCATGTGAGTGCAGTGGATGTAATCCTAGAGAAAGTGGAGAAACTGAACAAGAAGATTTCTCCTATTCAGGATGATTACATCGAGAAGTATCTGGCAGAGAAGCCTCTGAACCTCACCGCCACCCTCGACGGCAAGGCAGCCTATGCTGATGCCGACTTCGTGGTCATTGCTGCACCCACCAACTATGACCCTGTGAAGAACTATTTCGACACTACCCATGTTGAGGAAGTCATCGACTTGGTATTGGAGGTGAACCCCGATGCCGTGATGGTCATCAAGAGTACCATCCCTGTGGGTTATACCCGCAGCCTCTACTTGAAGTATGCACAGAAGGGCGTAAAGCAGTTCAACCTCCTTTTCTCCCCGGAGTTCCTTCGTGAGAGCAAGGCTCTCTACGACAACCTTTACCCAAGCCGTATCATCGTAGGCTATCCCAAGCTCATCGACCGTCCTGAGTTTGCCGAGGAGAACGAGGCTATCCAGAAGGTGACGGATGTAGCCCAGATGAAGGAAGCAGCCAAGACCTTCGCCGCCCTCTTGCAGGAAGGAGCCATCAAGGAAAACATCGACACCCTCTTCATGGGTATGAAGGAAGCAGAGGCCGTGAAGCTCTTCGCCAATACCTATTTGGCATTAAGAGTAAGCTACTTCAACGAACTTGATACTTACGCCGAGGTAAAGGGACTAGATACCAAGGCCATCATTGAAGGCGTAGGTCTCGACCCACGTATTGGTACACATTATAATAACCCAAGTTTCGGTTATGGTGGCTACTGCTTGCCAAAGGACACCAAGCAGCTCTTGGCGAACTATGCTGATGTTCCCGAGAACCTCATCGAGGCTATCGTGGAAAGCAACCGCACTCGCAAGGACTACATCGCCGATGCCGTTCTCCAGAAGGCTGGCTACTACAGCTACGCCGATGCCAACAATTACGATGCAGCCAAGGAGCATAATTGCGTGATAGGTGTCTATCGCTTGACGATGAAGTCGAACTCCGACAATTTCCGCCAAAGTGCCATCCAAGGCATCATGAAGCGCATCAAGGCAAAGGGGGCGGAGGTAATCATCTATGAACCTACGCTCGAAGGCGGCAGCACCTTCTTCGGAAGCCGTGTGGAGAACAATCTCGAAGCCTTCAAGGCTCACAGCCATGCTATTATCGCCAACCGCTATGATGCTTGTCTCGACGATGTGAAGGACAAGGTTTATACACGCGATATATTCAGAAGAGACTAACTGACCAATGGCAAAGTTGAGACAAAGCAATTTCGAGTTGCTCCGTATTGTGGCGATGCTCTTTATATTATGCTATCACCAGATAATATATTATGTGCAGCCAGCCATCGGAGACAACTCTCTGTTTCAAGGTATGCAACTGACACTTCATACTGGCGTGCTCTTGTTTATCTTGATTTCAGGCTATTTCGGAATCAACCCAACTGTTTCGGGGGGGGGTAAGCTGCTGATAAAGACGCTGTTATATTATTTGCCCCTGCAAATGATATATGATGTGTCTGTAGGAGTGAGCGCAAAAACATTGATATCTGATTGTCTGTTTTTGTCGCATGGCCCATATTGGTTTATCAGGACCTATTTGCTTTTCTACCTCTTTGTGCCGATAGTCAATAAGTTCCTGAGCGGTATCGAAAGTAAGCAAAGAGTATATGCCGTCGTTATCTTGGCATTCATCAACTTTTGTTTTGGTTGCATATCTCATGGAGATGCAAGCCTTATTGACGGCAAGAATATTGTGAATTTTACATTCCTCTATATCGTAGGAGACTCGATTCGTTATTGTAGAGACATTTGGCGGTCTGTCAAGGTAAAATACTTCATTTTTGCATACCTCCTGTTGAATGTCGGCTTGCAGATGACTTATAATCAGTTTTACGGCACAATTATTTCTAAAGCCATCTTTCGTCTTAGTTATGCCTATAACAGCCCTGTGCTTCTGCTCAATGCCATTCTCCTGTTTCTGTGCTTTGCCAAGATTAATATCACGTCATCGTTTGTCAATCGCATTTCCGCATCCGTTTTGTCTGCTTATCTGATTACCGACCAACCCTTTGTGAGGGTAGAGATGATAGGTAGATTTGTCAATGCCCATGTGGCATGCTTGCAGCCATACCCTCTTCTGCTCCTTGCCATCGTGGTAGTAGCGGCAGCCTTGTTGGTGGTATCTATCCTGATAGACCAGACTATCCAGCCTTTGTGGCGAAGGCTGAGGTTCGCTAATTTGGATGCAAAGTTAGCCAAATTCATTTTATGAGTTCTTACCATAGCAGTAATGCGTAATGAGTATTGAAGCCTTGGCTTCGCTTTTTTTACTAAGTCAGATTATTGAAGATTATATTTTATGGAAAAACGAAAAGTAGCCCTGATTACGGGAATAACAGGTCAAGATGGTTCATACTTGGCGGAGTTGTTGTTGAGTAAAGGTTATGACGTGCACGGAACCATCCGCCGTTCGTCTACCGACTATCGTGAGCGTATCGCTCACTTGGAAGGACAACCTAAGTTCCACTTGCACTATGCCGACCTCGGTGACTCTATGAGTATCATCCAGGTGATGAACAAGGTAAAACCTACAGAAGTCTATAATCTTGCAGCACAAAGCCACGTGCAGGTAAGTTTCGACTCGCCTGAGTTTACTGCCGACGTGGATGCCACCGGCGTGCTGCGCATCCTGGAGGCAATCCGCCAGTGCGGACTTGCCGGGACCTGCCGAATGTACCAGGCTTCCACCTCCGAACTTTACGGCAAGGTGGAGGAGGTTCCGCAGAACGAGAACACACCCTTCCACCCCTATTCCCCCTACGCCGTGGCAAAGCAGTATGGCTTCTGGATAGTGAAGGAATACCGCGAGGCTTACGGTATGTTCTGCTGCTCGGGCATCCTCTTCAACCACGAGAGCGAGCGCCGCGGCGAGACCTTCGTGACCCGCAAGATCACCCTCGCCGCCGCCCGCATCAGGCAGAGCAAGCTGCAGAAACTCTACCTTGGTAACCTCGACTCGCTGCGTGACTGGGGCTACGCCAAGGACTACGTGGAGTGTATGTGGCTCATTCTTCAGGCGGAGAAGCCTGAGGATTTCGTTATTGCAACAGGCAAACAGCACTCCGTGCGCGAGTTCGCCCAATTGGCATTCCACTATGTGGGCATCGACTTGAAGTGGGAAGGCAAGGGTCAGAATGAGAAGGGTATCTGTGTGGAAGGTCCCGATGAGCTTATCGGCAAGACGCTCGTTGAGGTTTCGCCCGATTTCTACCGTCCTACGGACGTGGTGAATCTCTGGGGCGACCCTGCCAAGGCTAAGGCCAAGCTCAAATGGAATCCCAACACTACTAGCTTCGAAGAATTGGTGAAGATTATGGTGGAAAACGACATGGCCAAGGTCGCAGCCGAGGATGCAAGTATGAAAGTACGTACCAACCTCGCAGAGTATTTGGAGAAAGGAATAGTCAAATAATTAATAATGTCACAAATTGATAATCAAAACAAACGACTTCTAAAGAACACTCTGCTTTTATATTTACGCATGTTCTTCACGATGGGAATTGGACTATATACGAGCAGAGTTGTATTACAAATACTTGGCATTGATGATTTTGGTATTTATAATGTTGTTGGAGGAATAGTGACAATGATGTCTTTTTTAAGCACATCATTGACTTCTGCATCTCAGCGTTTTATATCATTTGAATTAGGCAAAGGAAATCTTGATAGTTTAAAAAAGATATTTGGAACAACTCTTGCAGTTCATGTCTGTTTGGCTTTAATTGTTGTTGTTATAGCTGAGACTGTAGGCTTATGGTTCTTGAATAGCAAAATGAACATTCCTGAATCTCGAATGTTTGCGGCCAACTGGGTATTTCAAGGTTCTATTTTTGTGTTTGTAGTTAATGTTGTAAGTGTTCCATACAATGCTGTAATTATAGCTCACGAAAAAATGAGCGCATTTGCATATATCAGTATTCTAGAGGTTGTTCTGAAGCTTATAATAGTATTTTCGCTGTTGATACTTCCATGGGACAAATTAATCGTTTATGCCGTATTACAATGTCTTGTTGGAATAATGATAAGATGTAGTTATTCTTTATATTGTAAGAGGCATTTTGAGGAAGTAGAGGATGGAATGATTTTTGAGAAGGAACGCTTTGGCCATATTTTTTCTTTCGCAGGATGGGCTGTCTTGGGAAATATGGGCTTTACTATGAAAGATCAGTTGTCCAATATAATTCTGAATTTGTTTTTTGGTCCTTCTGTTAATGCAGCTAGGGCTATAGGAATGCAAGTGAGCGGACTGCTATCTACGTTCGTAAACAACTTTGGTATGGCCTTAAATCCACAAATAACTAAACAATATGCTGCGGATGATATAGAGCATAGTGCAAAGTTGGTATATGTAGGAGCGAGATATTCCTTTTGCTTAATGATGTTAGTCAGCTTGCCTGTTATTTTCAATATTGATTACGTCTTAAAATTGTGGCTCGGTAATGTACCGATGTATGCATCGGAATTTATGATATTATCGGTTTTAGTGTCTTTAATCTATTCTTTGAGTGGAACTGTATCTGTGGCGATACAGGCGACTGGTAATATGAAGGCTTTTCAAATTGGTGTATGTGTAATATTGTTATCAGAATTACCCGCCTCTTATGTATTGTTAAAAATGGGATATAGTCCTTATGTCGCAATTATGCCTTCGGTGCTGACTTATTCGGTAACGGTTTTCTATCGTTTTTATTTATTGAAGAAGTATGTTGAAGTATATCAATGGAGAAAATATATAAGGGATGTACTATTGAGATGTATTTTGGTTGTTTGCCTTTGCTCCATGTTTTCTTATTATGTTAAAACATTTTTCGAAGATAACATAATAGGCTTACTGTCCAATTGTTTTTTGATGTGCATCGGTAATCTTGTAATAATATTC
>CAVGLH010000112.1:7003-7612 GCA_963630065.1 Bacteroides fragilis
ATATGATGCTGCCAATTAAGTATTCAATCATAATTCCTCATAAAAATTCTCCTGACCTGCTCTTGAGATGTCTGCAAACAATTCCAGAAAGGTCTGACATCCAAGTTCTTGTTGTGGATGACAATAGTTCTGTTTCTATAGTAGACTGGGACGTAGTTAAAGGTAAATTGAAACAAAATGTAGAATTATTTTTGACAGATGCAGGGCGAGGCGCTGGATATGCAAGAAATGTAGGATTACAAGCAGCAAGGGGTAAATGGATTCTTTTTGCTGATGCAGATGATTATTATCAGCCCGATGCTTTTGACATCATAGATAAATATTTATCTAATGATTTGGATGTTCTGTATTTCAATATTACATCGGATGTAAGTGGAAGAACTTGTCGCGCAGACGGTATAAATCGATGTTATGAAAAAGGAATTACTGACGATAAATATGTCCGCTTTGGATGTTGGATGCCTTGGAATAAAGTGGTTTCGCGAGAGTTGATATTAAAGCATGAGCTTCTCTATGATGAAATACCAGTTGGCAATGACGCTATTTTTAATTTGAATGTGTCGTTGGTTGCAACCTCTTATGTAATAATATTAGATAAATTGTATGTAC
>CAVGLH010000113.1:0-7601 GCA_963630065.1 Bacteroides fragilis
TGGTACAGCGAGGGCGCTTAAATCTTACTTGCTTGATTGGTACAGCGAGGGCGCTGTACCTCCTACAGTTACCCCTACTTGCCAGAAAAGGCAATCATAGGAGGTACGGCGCCCTCGCCGTACCACTCAAGCAAGGAAATCCCTCGCCGTACCACTCAAGCAAGGAATTGTATCTTCGCCCAAAAGAAATTTAGTTGGTTTGTTAGTTATAGATTAGAAAGCGGGAAAAGCGGTATATGAGTAATCTGATACCCCTTTTCTCCGCTTTTTTGTTAATTATAAGTAACAAAACGAAGAAAATCATTGTTTTTGTTTCTTATGAGAAACAAAAGTGGTATTTTTGTGAAAAGTTTTTCTTATGAGAAACAAAAAGGAGTAATTTGTTGAAAGTTTTACTTATATGAAACAAGAAATACTGGAGCGAATTGGTTATTCTGATCGCATCGAACGGATGTTTGGGCGTGGTATTATCGTGGCATTGACAGGACAAAGGCGTGTGGGCAAGAGTTGCGTGATGCGCCGCATCCGAGACCATGTAGCGCAAAGTGCCGACAATCATGTCATCTATATAGATAAGGAGAAGACGGCCTTTGATTCCATTGCCACCTATCAAGACTTGGAACTTTATGTAACCAACCATTTGGAGGAGGGGAAGGAAAATTATCTCTTCATAGATGAGGTGCAGGAAATCTCCGAGTTTGAGAAGGCGATATTGAGCATTCAGTCAGACGAGACCTGCCAGATTATGATAACGGGCAGCAATGCCAAGATGCTTTCCGGCGAGTTGGCCACCCGCCTCAGGGGAAGGTATGTGGCTTATCGTATCAGAGGACTTTGCTATCAGGAGTTCTTGGAGTTTCACAACTTGCCCGACGATGATGCTTCGCTCAGTCTGTATTTGCAGAATGGCGGTTTGCCCCAGTTGCGAAACTTGGGATTGGACAATCCTGAGCTCGTGGAGGATTATTTCGACAATGTGTACAATACGATTGTGCTGCGCGATGTCATCGAACGTGAGAACATCCGCAACATCCCCCTGCTGCGAACCTTGCTCAAGTTTATCAGCGACAACATCGGCAAGCAATTCTCGGCCCAGAGCATCGTGAAGTTTCTCAAGTCGCAGAATACGGATACTTCGGCGAAGGTAATCCTTTCCTACTTGGAGTATCTTTGCAATGCCTACATCATCGACCGTGTGAACCGTTTCGATATTCATGGTAAGAAGCTCTTCGAGCTGGGCGACAAGTTCTACTTCGAGGATTTGGGTATCCGAAATTACATCATAGGAGGCAATCGCAGCTTTGACATCGAAAAGGTGATGGAGAATGCTGTCTATTGCCATCTTTGTCGTATGGGATATAGAGTATACGTGGGACAACTGTTCAAAAGTGAGATAGATTTCGTGGCGGAGAAGGCGGACAGCACCATTTATGTACAGGTCACTTATCTACTGGCTTCGGAAGCAACGGTGGAAAGAGAGTTTGGCAACCTGAAACTTATCAAGGACAGCCATCCCAAGTATGTAGTCTCGATGGATAGAATGTACGGTCAGACCAACATCGACGGCATTCGCCATATCCACCTCCGCGACTTCCTGAAGATGTCGCTCTTTCATTAGGTCTATTCTAGAAAAAACGTAATAAAATCCTAGAAAAGGATAAGAAAATCGTCTGATTTTAACGAATTGGACGATTTTTTTATTATTTTGGACGAAAAATCTGCTTGATATGTTATTTTTTCTATTACTTTGCAGTCGAAAGTTAAAACGATTTTAATAGAATCGCAACTTCGAAATAATAAATATTAAATATAAGTGTTGAATCTAACAACTTAATGAAATGAGACAGACACAAAATCTCTTAGGCTTCGTACATAGCCAAGCTTATGTCAAAGCCATCGCGTGTTTGGTCCTTGCTTGTGGGGGGACAAGTTCCGCTCTAGCTGCAAGTGAGACCTCATCTAGTTCAAAGACGGAATCCGTTCAGCAGAGCGAGGTGACCGTGAAGGGCGTGGTAAAGGATGATACTGGCGAACCAGTCATCGGTGCTACTGTTATGGAAAAAGGAACCCGTAACGGCACGGTTACTGACGTGGATGGTAATTATGTATTGAAGGTAAAGCATGGTGCACAGTTGACAATCTCTTATCTGGGTTATGCAACTCAGACGATACCTGCTGGCGCAAATTCTCAGATTGTTTTGAAGTCCAACGACACTAAGCTGAATGAAGTGGTGGTGGTCGGATTTGGAACCCAGAAGAAAGTGAATCTTACGGGTGCCGTAACCGCCGTGTCTGGTGAAGAATTGGATAGCCGTCCTGTTAGCAACGCCACTCAGGCATTGCAGGGTTTGGTTGCCGGTTTGCAGATTACGCAGAGTGCAGGTAGTTTGGACGATACTCCAAGCCTGAATGTCCGTGGTGCTACGACCATTGGCCAGGGTTCTAGTGGTGACCCACTGGTACTGATTGATGGTATGGAAGGAGACATCAATACAATCAACCCCCAAGATATTCAAAGTATCTCTGTATTGAAGGATGCGGCTGCATCTTCCATTTATGGTTCTCGTGCGCCTTTTGGTGTTATCCTCATTACGACTAAGAGCGGAGGCAAGCGCGACAAGGTGAGCGTGAATTACAACAACAATTTCCGCTTCAGCACCCCTATTCGCATGAAGCACAGTATGAGCTCTGTCGACTTTGCGTGCATGCAGAACGATGCCAACACGAATATTGGTGGCGGTCAGCTTTTCACCCCCGACCAAGTGCAGCGAATGAAGGACTGGATAGAGGGAGAGTATGTGAACGGCGGTACTCGCAAGGATAAGAACGGAAACTTGATCTACTCTTTGGATGCCGACGATTATGGCTATTGGAAAAGTGGATTTACAGATGGTTATGCTTCTACGGATTTCTATGACGCAATTTACAAAAAGCATACCTTCTCTCAGGAGCACAATATAAGTGCATCAGGTGGAGATGATAAACTCAACTACTATGCGTCATTTGGCTATTTAGGTCAGGATGGTTTGATTAAGGTTGCTGACGAGGGTAGTAGCCGTTATACCGCAACGGCAAAAATTTCTTCACAGTGGACGAAATGGATGAAGTTCAACTACTCCCTCCGTTTTGTACGTAAGGATTATCACCGTCCCCAGTCATTAGGTTCTGGCGTTTACGAATATCTTGGTGGCCAGTGGCCATGTGTTCCTTTGTATGATAGAAATGATAATCTTTATAATGAGATGGTTAACACCATGACAAATGGTGGTACTTATCGTTATCAGAATGATGAGTATAATCATCAGGTAGGTTTGGATATCGAACCAATCAAGAATTGGGTAACGCATGCCATCTTCAACTATCGCACCTCTCACAATGAGAGTCATACAGATATGCAGCATACTTATCTGTATAACATCAACGGGGATGCATACGACCAGAACAACTACACCTATGTATCTGAAGATTACTATAAGGAGAACTACACCAATTTTCAGCTCTATTCTGAGTATTCATTCAACTTACAGAAGAAACATAATTTCCACATCATGGCTGGTTTCCAGTCGGAGGATGAACGCATGAAGTATAAGTATGCTGACCGTGCTGGTATTATCGTGGGCAATAAATCTCAGATAGACGCAACTACGGGCATTGATGCCTATGGCACTTCAGTGGACCCAGGCGTGGGAGGTAATATGAGCCGTTGGACTACTTGCGGTGTCTTCGGGCGACTGAACTACGACTATCAGGGCAAGTACCTCTTGGAGCTGAACGGACGTTATGATGGTTCTTCCCGTTTCCGCGCTGGAAACCAGTGGAAGTTCTTCCCATCCGTGTCTGCCGGCTGGAATATCGCCCAGGAGAAGTTCATGCAGCCCATCAACGACTGGATTGGTCAGTTGAAGCTTCGCGTGTCCTATGGTAACTTGGGTAACCAGAATGTGGGCACCTATCAGACCTACCAGACAATTGGCGTTTATGCCAACAATGGCACTTGGCTGCAGGGCGGTCTGAAACCGATGACAGCTTGGGCACCAGGACTGGTGTCGCAGAACTTGACGTGGGAAACCATCCAGAGCTTCAACGTAGGTCTCGACTTCGCCTTTCTGAAGGATCGCTTGCATGGTTCATTTGACTGGTATGTGCGCAAGACCAAAAATATGATTGGTAATGCCCCCGAGCTTCCAAGCATCTTGGGTACCGATGTTCCCGTGACCAACAATACCGACTTGCGTACCAATGGCTGGGAGTTGACCATCGGCTGGAACGACCGTTTGTCCAACGGCTTGCAGTATGGAATCAGCTTCAATCTCTCTGATGCTTATGCCACAATTACAAGATATCCGAACAATCCTTCTCACTCGTTGAGTAACTATATTGAGGGAGAACGTATTGGCGATATCTATGGTTATGAGACCATTGGCATCGCCAAGAGTGATGCGGAGATGAAGGAACACCTGGCCACTACCGACCAGTCGACGATAGGCACCAACTGGGGAGCTGGCGACATCATGTATCGCGACCTCAATGGCGACGGAAAGATTTCCTCTGGTGCCTACACCCTCGAAGACCATGGCGATATGAAGAAGATAGGTAACTCTACACCGCGCTACCTCTTCGGTATCGACCTCAATGCCGCCTGGAAAGGTTTCGACTTCCGCTGCTTCTTCCAGGGAGTGATGAAGCGTGACTATTGGGCTAGCACACGATACTTCTTTGGTACTTTCGAATATGGGCGTTGGTATCAGATCTGTATCGACGGATTGCAGGACTACTACCGTGACGAGAACTCGTGGTCTGTGATCAACGGATTCCAGTCGGAGAACAAGGATGCTTACTTGCCACGTGCAGCCTATAGCGCCAAGAATGAGCAGGTTCAGACCAAGTATTTGCAGAATGCTTCCTACATTCGCCTGAAGAACCTCCAGATTGGCTACACGTTGCCACAGGAACTTACCCGGAAGATCTCCATCGAGAAACTCCGCATATACTTCTCCGGCGAAAATCTTTGGACTGGCACTTCGCTCCGCAAGCAGTACGACCCCGAGACCATTGGCACATGGTATGGAAATGGCTATCCATTGAACACCACCTACTCATTCGGTTTAAGTTTAACATTATAAAAGAACAGCGATATGAAAATCAAAATATCTTTGAAGGTACTCCCTTTGTTGGCGTGTGGCTTGATGATGGCCTCTTGTAATGATTTTCTGAACCAAGAGCCTCTCACGGACATTACTCCTGAGGATTATTACAAGGATGCCACCCAACTCCAGGCTGTGGCCAATGCTTTCTACCAGACGGTCTTGCCCTATCACAGTGGAGCAGGTTATGGTACTTTCGCCAACGACAATGGCACAGACAACCAAACGGGCACCAGCGGTGACTCCAAGTACAAAAAAGGACAGTGGAAGACCAGCAACGACAACTCTTCCTGGAGCTGGAGTAACATCCGCGACATCAACTACCAGTTGAACACCGCCCAATCCAATTATAAGCAGGGATTGATTAGCGGCGATGAGAACAGCATCCGCCAGTATATCGGCGAGCTGTACTTCTTCCGCGCCTACGCTTACTTCAGCCTTTACAAGAACTTCGGAGACCTGCCCATCGTGACGGAGGCGATGCCCGACGACGAGGCTATCCTCGTGGCTGCCTGCAAGCGCAGCCCTCGCAATGAGGTGGCCCGCTTCATTCTTGCTGACTTGGATTCTGCCGTCACCTATATGGAACCTGATGGCTGGGAGGCCACCACTCGCATCTCTCCCGCTGTAGCCCATCTGATGGCTTCTCGCGTGGCCCTTTTCGAGGGCTCGTGGTTGACCAACTTCGCCGGTACTCCATTTGTTCCTAATGGAGAGGGATGGCCAGGAAAGGCAAAGGATTATAATGCCAATTACCAGTATCCTACTGGTAGCATTGAGGCAGAGGCTAAATACTTCTTCCAGAAAGCGGTTGATGAGGCTGCTATTGTTGGTGATGCTTATGTTAGTAAATTGGATAAGAATACAGGTATCGTACCACAATCTTTGTCTGATTCCAACCCTTACTTCTATAAGTTTGGCAACATCGACATGTCGACCTATCCCGAGGTGCTTCTCTGGAAGGAGTACAACAAGGGTAAGGGCGTGACCGACAACATCGAGGTGGCAGTCAATCGTGGCAACACTTATACGGGTTTCACCCGAAGTTTGATAGATGCCTTCTTGATGGAGGATGGCAAGCCTACCTATGCGCAGCATGATGGATACGTATATGAGGATACAACAACCTATGCGGTGGTTCGCAATCGTGACCCTCGTTTGTTTATCTTCTTGAAGCGCCCAGGCCAGAAGAACGTACTTCAAGGCGAGGACAACACCATTGCTGCGGAACAGGTCCGTCCTATAGAGCCTTACCCTGTCATCTATACCCGTTCGTTCGACGTGACTTACTCCACGGGCTATGCGATTCGCAAGGGTGGTACCTTCAATCAGAACTTGGCAGAGAACCAGGCAGGCTACACGGCCTCCATCACTTTCCGTGCTACAGAGGCACTGCTGAATTATATCGAGGCACAGTATATGCTCGACAAGAACTTGAACGCCAAGAGCCTTGAGTATTGGAAGGCTATCCGCGAAGCTGCCGGTTTCACTGGTACTGCCGCCGACCCTCTGACTACGATTGCTGCCACAGATATGGCGCAGGAGGTGAAGGGCTACACCGATGGGTCGGGCACTCAATATGACTGGGGTGCTTTCACGGCAGGCAAGGCTTTGACCGATGCCACCTTGTATAGCATTCGTCGTGAACGTCGCACGGAGTTGATGGCAGAGGGGCTTCGCTGGATGGACTTGACTCGTTGGCGCTCGCTCGACCAGTTGACCAAGCAACCCTATCAGTTGGAAGGATTCCATCTCTGGAACACGCCTATGGAAAAATGGTATACGGCTGACCAGTTGGTGGATGACGGCTCCGTTACTGCAACGGTTTCCTCTCGTAAACTGAGTGAGTATTTCCGCCCATATCAGATTGTGAGCAATGATTTGCTATACGACGGTATGACATGGTCTATGGCTCAGTACTTGCAGCCAATGCCACTGAAGCAGTTTATGCTCACTGCGCCAGACCACAAGACATACGCAGATTCACCATTGTATCAGAATCCATACTGGCCAATGGAGCCAGATGAGGCTGCTGAGCAGTAAGCAAGAAATTCAATCTCCCTTGAAGTTTGGAAATGATGCAGGGGGATATATACCAAAGGCACCCGATAGTAGCAATGCTATCGGGTGTCTTTGTAAGGTATTCGAATGAAAAACGTTTTTTAAACATTTCCGCTCCTCATGGGGCGCTCCTCGTATGTAATCTCGCGCGAGAAAGCTTTGCAGCAGGTTGCGATGCTCGAAGCGGCCAAGAACTTGCCACACATCGTGAGATGAGAAAGCACGAAACCGCCGTATGCCGAACGGCACGTACGGTGGTGTGGGAGGTCGGTAAATGTGAAAGTAGGAGGCAATTGCCTTTTACGATTAGCATTTGCCTCCTACCCGATTTTTCTTATCAAACTAAATAAGCCTTTCGATTTCTTCAATAGAAAGTCCTGCTCCTTGGGCAACTTG
>CAVGLH010000114.1:0-7532 GCA_963630065.1 Bacteroides fragilis
CGGGGACACAAGGATTTTCAGTCCTTTGCTCTACCAACTGAGCTATGGCACCATTTTTCTTTTGCGGTTGCAAAGGTACAACAAGTTTTTTAATTGAGCAAGAGAAATGAAAAATATTTCTCTTGCTTAATGTTTATTAACTAAAATCGGCTGTTTTAATCTTTCAGCGGATTCCACCCTTGCGCCTTCAGCTCAAATTCCTGGCCGTCGCGGGTAATCAGGTATTTTCCGAGAGCTTCCTTGGTGATGTAGCCTATCTGCCTGATTCCTTCGATTGCCTCGATTTTCTCGTGGTCGCCGATGGGCACGGTGAAGAGCAGCTCATAGTCTTCGCCACCGTTCATGGCACAGGTGGTGAGGTTCATGTTGAATTCCTCTGCCTGCACGGCTGTCTGGTAGTCGATGGGGATGTTCTTCTCATAGACTCTGCATCCGCAGTGGCTCTGCTCGCAGATGTGCATCAGCTCGCTGCTCAGTCCGTCGCTCACGTCCATCATGGCCGTGGGGTGGATGCCTGCCTCACGCAGTTTGGCGATGATGTCGCCGCGGGCCTCGGGTTGGAGCTGGCGCTCCAGGAGGTATTCCTTGCCAGAGAAGTCGGGCTGGAAGTTGCGCATCTCCTGCAGTTGCTTGCCGAGAACGGTCAGTTTCTGGTTGTCTCCCTTGGCCTTGGCCTCTGCCATCTTCTTGCGGATGTCCTCCACCTGGCCATAGTATACCGCCTTCTCGCGCTCCAGCAGTTGCAGACCCATATAGGCACCGCCCAGGTCGCCCGACACACAGATGAGGTCGGTCTCCTTGGCTCCGCTTCGGTAGACGATGTCTTCCTTGGCAGCCTCTCCGATGCAAGTGATGCTGATGGCCAGACCTGTGAGCGAGGAAGTGGTGTCGCCGCCCACGATGTCCACGCCCCATTTGTCGCAGGCCATGCGGAGTCCTTTGTATAACTCGTCCATGTCTTCCACTGTGAATCGCTTGCTCAAGGCAATGCTCACCACCAACTGTCGCGGCGTTCCGTTCATGGCGAAAATGTCGCTGATGTTCACCATCGCACTTTTGTAGCCTAGGTGCTGCAGGTCGATGTAAGTGAGGTCGAAGTGTACGCCCTCCATCAGCATGTCGGTGGTTACGAGCACCTCCTTGTCGGGATAGTGCATCACCGCACAGTCGTCGCCCACGCCATATACGGTCGAGGCATTCTTGTTGTCATATCCTTTGGTGAGATGGTCGATGAGGCCAAACTCACCCAATTTTGCTATATCCAAGATTTTTTCAGTATTTAATGTTTGAGAAGTTAAAGAAGGATTTGGAAGTTAAAGGAGGATTTGGAAGTTAAAGAAGTTAAAGGAGTTAAAGGAATTAAGACAATAGCTTTTGTAGTGTAAACCTCTTTTACCCTTTTTACCCTTTTACTTTTTTACCTTTTTACTCTTTTACTTTTTTACCTTTTTACTTTTTTACCCTTTTTAGTAATAATAAAAAAATAAGTTGGTACATTCTCTGGGGGCGAAGAAACTATTCCTTGCCTGAGTGGTACGGCGGGGGCGTCGTACCTCCTATGATTGCCTTTTCTGGCAAGTATGAGTAACTGTAGGAGGTACAGCGCCCTCGCTGTACCACTCAAGCGAGAATTGAACACCGCCCTCGCTGTACCAAGTTATTTTTTATCGTCACTTACCTTTTTACTTTTTTACCTTTAAATTATGCTCTGCGAATCATCTCGCGCATGATTTCCGTCATTTTGGGCTGGGCATTGTTGGCTGCCACCTGCACCTCCTCGTGGCTTACTTCCACGGGAACGTCGAAGCCGCCCAGGTCGGTGATGATGCTGATGCCGAACACCTTGATGCCGCAGTGGCGGGCCACGATTACCTCGGGCACGGTACTCATGCCCACGGCGTCGGCTCCCAGGAGATGATACATGCGATACTCGGATGGGGTCTCGAAGGTTGGACCCTGCACGCCGATATATACACCGTGCTTCAACTCAATGCCCTTTTCCTTGGCAATCTCGTCGGCCAGGTCGCGCAGATGCTTGTCGTAAGCCTCGTGCATGTCGGGGAAGCGGGGGCCGGTGGGGAAGTTCTTTCCGTGCAGCGGATGCTCGGGAAAGAAGTTGATGTGGTCGTCGATCACCATGAGGTCGCCTATTTCAAACTGTGGGTTCATGCCGCCCGATGCGTTGCTCACGAAGAGGGTCTCGATGCCCAGTTCGTACATCACTCGCTCGGGGAAGGTTACCTCCTTCATGTCATAGCCCTCGTAGAAGTGGAAGCGGCCTTCCATGGCCATGATGTCCTTGCCGCCCAACTTGCCGAAGATGAGTTTGCCGGCATGCCCCTCTACGGTCGACACGGGGAAGTTGGGTATCTCGCTATATGGAAATTCGTAGCTGTCAGTTATTTCGGAAGCTAATTGTCCGAGTCCTGTTCCCAGGATGATGGCCGTCTTCGGACTTGTTGTCATCCTTTCTTTTAGCCAGGATGCTGTTTCTTGAATTTTTGTGTACATAGCTAATGATTTTATCGTTAAAATTATCTTCTCGTTCCAGCATGAAACTTACCTTGATGGGCAGTTCATACATGTTTTCCTTTGTCCGCTGGCTCAGCCCGTCGGTCTCCCTCAGTCTCACGGCGTCTTTTTCCGTGGTGATGATGATGCGCGGTTCGGGCAGTGCCTCGAAGGCTTGGTTGATGCGTTTTGCGTCCTTGCCCTTGAAGCGATGGTGGTCGCCGAAGGAGAGCGACACCATCTGCTTGACCTTTGGCTTGAGGTCGTGCTCCATCTGCTTGGGCGATGCGATGCCAGTGAGGAGCAGCACGTTGTAGTCGTGCAGTTCGCTCAGCGTCTTGTCCGTAAACACTCCCTTGGGGGCTTCGTAGTCGATGCAGGTGAAGTAGAGTTTCTGGAAGGGGTAGAGGTCCATGGCCTTGGTGAGCACGCGAAACTCCATTGGCTTCAAGTCTTTCGGACATTTGGTGATGATTACGATGTCGGCCCGGCTTTTCCCCTTCAGGGGTTCGCGCAGTCGGCCGGCTGGCAGCATCTTGTCGTAGATGATGAGTCGGTGGTAGTCCACCAGCAGGATGTTGATGCCGGGTTTCACATAGCGGTGCTGGAAGGCATCGTCGAGCAGCACCACGTCCACGTCCTTGGTTTTCTCGTTGTGCTGCAGGTTTTCTATGCCTCTTTTTCTTTTGGCGTCCACAGCCACATAGATGTCGGGGAATTTCCTGTGCATCTGGTAGGGTTCGTCGCCGATTTCAGACATCCCGGTGTTTTCTTCGGCGAGCACATAGCCATGGCTTTTCCGTTTGTAGCCTCTTGAGAGTACGGCGATTTTCGCCCGGTCGTGTAGAAGGCTGATCAAGTATTCCACGTGTGGTGTCTTTCCCGATCCCCCCACGGTGATGTTGCCCACCGATATTACGGGGATGGAGAATGCCTGGCTCTTCATCAGTCCGATGTCGAAGAGCCAGTTGCGGAATCTCACGATGCTGCCGTATATCCAGCTCAGTGGCAGCAGCCAGTCGTTTATCTTGATAAGGTCTCCTTCTGTTCTCATTTATCTTTTTTACTTGATGTTCAGAATATATGGCAATGCTGCCTGCACGGGCTTCTTTGTCTGCATGTTGCGCGTCCACACGAATGGGGCATACCAGTCGCCCAGGGCCAGCTGCAGCTGTTCGTCGAGATAGCTGCCGGTGTTCTTGCCGTCAAGTCTTTCAAGCAGCTGGGTTGCGAAGTCTTCTCCCTTTGGCAGTTCGGTGGTGTGGTAGTCGGCCAGCTTGGCCAGCTCGGCTGCCTTCTCCACGGCATTGTCCAGTCCGCCCAGGGCGTCTACCAGTTTGATGCCCTTGGCGTCGGTGCCTATCCACACTCTGCCCTGTGCAATCTTCTCCACCTGGGCGGTGGTCAGCTTTCTGCCGTCGGCCACACGCTGGCGGAAGAGGCTGTAGCTCCTGTTCACGTTGGCCTGTATCAGGGCCAGTTCCTCTGCGCTGAATGGGCGGGCCGTTCCGGCTGCTCCCAGGGCGGCATATTTGTTGGTCTTCACCTCGTCATATTTGATGCCGAGTTTCTTGGTCATCAGTTCGCTCTTGTCCATCAGCGTGCCGAATACGCCGATGCTTCCTGTCACCGTATTGGGTTGTGCCACGATATATCTGGAGCCCATGGCGATGTAGTAGGCGCCCGATGCGGCATAGTCGCCCATGCTCACCACCACTGGCTTTTTCTTGTTGAGCAGGGTTACGGCTCTCCATATCTGCTCCGATGCATAGGCGCTGCCGCCGCCCGAGTTGATGCGCATCACCACGGCCTTCACGTTGTCGTCGGCGGCGAGGTCGTTCAGGTCGCTCACCACCTTGCTGCCCAGGATGCAAGCCTTGGTGCTGGTGGGCGAAACTTCGTCCACGATGTCGCCCTCGCAGTAGTATACGGCGATGTTGTCGCCTCCCATTTTGTCGGCCACACATTCGTTCACGTCGCTCATGCTGGCCTGCTCGATGTCTTCGTCCTTGTCGATGCCCAGCTGCTTCTTCACCACGTCTTTTATCTCGTCGTAGTAGCAGATGCCGTCCACCAGCTTGAGGCTCTTCAGCTTCTTGGCGTCCTCGAAACCCACCAGACTGTTGTCGGCATAGGCGTTGAGGCTGTCTTTGTTGATGCCGCGCGAAGCCGACACATCCTTCAGCATCTGATCCCAGATGCCCTGTATCAGTCTGGTCATCTGCTCGCGGTTGGCGTCGCTCATCTTCTCCTCGGTCAGGCTTTCGGTAGCACTCTTGAATTTGCCCACCTTCACGATGGTAAACTTGATGCCGAATTTGGCGGCGATGTCCTTGTAGAATACGGGCACCGCTGCCAGTCCATGCCAGTCTACCGAACCCGATGGGTTCACGTACAGCTTGTCGGCCACCGAAGCCAGATAGTAGGCACCCTCATTGTAATCGTCGGCATAGGAGATAATCCACTTGCCGCTCTTCTTGAAGTCGGCCAGTGCGTTGCGTATCTCCTGCAGAGTTGCGCAGTCGGCCCCCACGCCGGTGGGTTCCAGGTAGATGCCCTTGATTTTGTTCTCGTTTTTCGCCTTCCTGATGGCAGAGAGTATCTGGTTCAGGCTCGTCTGCCCTTTGTCGGTCAGTTTGCCGAAGAGGTCGCCCTCGTTTTCCTTTTCTGTGATATTGCCGTCCAGCTTCATCACCATCACCGAGTTGTCGCCCAGCGAAGGCTTGCTCGCGCTTGTGGCCATGCCGGCGAGGCTGATGGCTGCCAGTATCATCATGATGATGCCGAAGGCAAAGAGCCCCACGATGGTGGCTGCTACATTTTTGAAAAACTGTTTCATGTTCCTTCTATATTGATTAATGACGTTTGCGATAAAAATTGCTGCAAAAATAGTAAAAAAGTAACAAACCGCAAAGCGATTTGGATTAAATTACTGAAAATAGTTGAAAATAATAAGTTGCAATTGGCAAAAAATGCTTATCTTTGTGGCGTGGAATCAAAAAATACTGTCATACGGATAAAAACCAATCAATCGAAATGATGAAGAAAATATTTTTCCTGACCTTGCTGATGGCATCGGCCTTGGCCGCCACAGCACAATCCACTGCCCGCAAGTTCGTGCTCAAGAGCAGTGCCGACGGGCAGAGTGAACTCACCTGTTATCTTCCTCAGGTCCCCGGCGGGCGTGCTGTTGTCGACTGCCCCGGCGGCGGCTATTCCCATCTCGCCATGGAACACGAGGGCCACCAGTGGGCCGAGTATTTCAACAAGCAAGGCATCGCCTACTTCGTCCTGAAGTATCGCATGCCCAAGGGCGACCGCAACATTCCCCTCGGCGATGCCTACCAGGCGATGCGCACGGTGAGGGACAGTGCCCGGGTGTGGCACATCAACCCGAAGGATGTGGGCATCATGGGCTTCTCGGCAGGCGGCCACCTGGCATCCTCGGTCAGTACCCACGCCCCCTTCGATGCCCGCCCCGATTTCTCCATCCTCTTCTATCCCGTCATCTCGATGGACGAGAAGGTCACCCATAAGGGCTCTTGCGTCAACTTCCTCGGCGAGGAGCGCACCACCAGTCCGCAGTTGGTCAAGGAGTGGTCCAACGACAAGGCTGTGCGCGGCCATCTCACGCCCCGTGCCATCCTCTTGATGTCTAACGACGACAATGTCGTGCCGCCCGTTACCAACGGCGTGGCCTATTATACGGCGATGCACCGTCAGGGCAACGAGTGCGAACTGCATGTCTATCCCTCCGGCGGCCACGGCTGGGGATTCCGCACCACATGGAAGCACCACGACCAGATGCTCGCCGACCTCACCGCCTGGCTCTCCGGCTTCAAGGCATCCAAGGAGGATGCCGTCCGCGTGGCCTGCATCGGCAACTCCATCACCGACGGCATGGGCATCATGAACGCCGACTCCAAGGGCTATCCTGCCCAGCTGCAGCAGAAGTTGGGCGACGGCTACGAGGTGAGAAACTTCGGCGTCTCAGCCCGCACCATGATGAACAAGGGCGACCTGCCTTATATGAACGAACTTGCCTGGAAGGATGCGCAGGCCTTCAACCCGAACATCGTCATCATCAAGCTCGGCACCAACGACAGCAAAACCCACAACTGGGCCAACGGAGCCGACGAATACCGCCAGAGTATGCAGGCGATGATCGACACCCTGAAGGCTCTTCCTGCCAAGCCCCGGATATATCTCTGCTCGCCCATCCCCGCCTTCCGCGACATCTGGACCATCAGCGACAGTGTCATCGTCAATGGCGAGGTGCCCGTCATCCAGAAGTTGGCCAAGAAGAACAAGTGCCAGTACATCGACCTTCACTCCTTATATAATTATAAGGACCTCATGCAGCCCGACGGCATCCACCCCACCGCCAAGGGAGCGGGCAAGATTGCTGGGATTGTTTATGATGCCATGACGGCTCCCAAGTGAATGTGTGCTCGGCAACTAATGCTTAATGTTTAATTGGCGTGGGAGACTTAAAGCCGGCAGCTAAGTATGATACTTACGGTGTGAAACCAAGATACTTACGCCTCGAAACCAAGATACATCAGCGTTATTAACTTAGGGAGCGAGGGTGAACGCTTTCGGGGGAAGGCGGTGAAGGGTGAACCCTTATGCCAACCTTTAACGTTAAATACGTGTTAAATATACTATATAACCCCTTATAATACAATATCTTTATATTTCTTGCATGCGCTGTATATACAAAGTTCTTTTGTTAAGGGTTCACCCTGGAGCCGAAAAGGTGAATGCTTGAGGCAAGTGTTCACCCCGGTGTTCACCTCCCGGCAACTGTTCTTAACGTATGACAGAAATGTCAGCAACGTGAAATTTGTGACGTGTCAAAGTGTCAGCAATGATGCTTTGGCACGTTTTTCGTATTCGCCCACATTGACTCGCCGTCGCCCGCAAGGGATGCATGGATAGGGCCATACATAAACGTAAACATTTAAAGCAGATAAAATCATGAACATTAAACCATTAGCAGACAGAGTGCTGGTACTTCC
>CAVGLH010000115.1:0-543 GCA_963630065.1 Bacteroides fragilis
ACCCTTCACCCTCTGAAACCCCTCTGTTTATCGGCATTCCGGGGCAAAAGGTGAAGGGTGAAGGCTTTCCCGCATCTGTCTCCTTTTGGCTCCCCTTTTCTCCTAAAAGGCAACGAAAAGGGAGGAGAAATTCAGAATCCCCCTCCCCGTATCGGTTTTTTATTTAAAAGCTAACAATTTTTTCAATCAATTCTTATTTTTCAATGGTGCCCTCATTGCTCCAATTATCGTAGTATCTCCCGAAGTCTGTTGCGATGTTCTCTTTCTTTATACCCTTGCCGTTCTGTGAAAGTGAGCTAAGCTTTAAAGCAGAATAGAAATTTGTTCCGTCACTCTTGCCAGCCTTGGAGTTGTCGTAGACGCTGAGGTCGAATTTCTCTTTGTCAGGAATGGTGGACTTCATCTTGTAGTTGACGGAGTATTTCACCTTGGCGGGCAGGGAGTTGAATTTGATGGTTTTTGAGAAGGATGTCGTGTTGAAAGCCTCAGTCTTCTCCTGTCCATTTTCATCGAGATATGTCACGCTGAAGTCTGCGATGCTTA
>CAVGLH010000115.1:553-7523 GCA_963630065.1 Bacteroides fragilis
CATCTTGTTGTTCCGTTTTTCTGAGGCAAAGATAGGAAACATTCTGATAGCCTCCAAGAAAAATCGTATTTATTTTCAAGAAAACCTAAAAATAAAACCGCCTTTAGTGAGGCGGTTTTCAAAATGGGGATATTACCTTATTGTATATAGATGCTTCTTATGGTTAAGAAGAGAAAACTTTTTTGTGGCAACGAGTGTCCTAAGACTTCACCTTGCCCGCTCTTCCGTACAGATCTCCCGTTTTAGGAATAGTCCTTTTCCTATCAAGGGCAACGATTTTTTTCAAAATCTTCTTTATTTTAAATACAAAGATGTAACTTTGCACACACTAATGTGTAGTGCCACTTTGGGTACATTTATTATGCTTGTTTAATTGGTGTTCGCTGAATAAATATCAATTACTTGCTATTTATTCAGCGAATACTAAATAGTTATTAAGCCTGCCTACACTTTCTTTCTAGTCAGTAGCTTTTTATACTCGGCCTCGACGTACTTGTCCACCCACTTGTAGTAGGCTTCCACCTCCTTGACGGGATAGGTCTTGGCGCTCCTCACCTTCTCGACGATTGTCTCGCCGCGGCCTACCACCTCGTCCTCTATCGGACGGATGAGCTGCAAGATGCCTGTGCCCTGCTTGTTGATGAGCTGGGCGATGTCGATGTAATTGCCCCGACTCTTGGTGCGCAGGGGGAAGAGACGTTGCTTGAGTCTGAAGCCATAGTGGCAGAGGGGGCTGCCCCCGTCCGATCCTCTGGTCACCATCGCGGGCAGTGTGCCTGAGGGGGTGATGAGCAAGGGGATGGCAACGGTGGTCAGTGGCGAGCCGATGATGTTCCAACCCACGGTGTGCAGCGGATTCTCGCCCTTCGCCACCCCCTGTATCAGCTCGGCCGATGCTGTGAGGTAGCGCGGGATGAAGTCGATGAAGGGGAAGAACTTCTGCTGGCTCTCGTCATCGGGCTCCAGGTCGTGTAGGTTGATGCCTGTGAGTCCGTGGCACAGGATGCGGGGTACGGTGCGCAGCGTCTCCACCGCATCGAGCTGTCCGGCGAAGCCCGCCTGGTTCATATACTGGCTGATGGCCATGTAGCGCTCTACACCCGCATCGAGACTCCTGTCGCCACTGAAGCCGTGGTTAGTCCTTACGAGGAAGCCGTATGGAGCCACGGTGGGGTCGTTGGCATCATATTTCTTCCACTGCCGTATGCCCACCTCGTAGTATGCGCATCCGCCCTCAGCATCTATCACGCCGAAGTTGGAGTTGGAGTATCTGGGGCTCACGGTGTCGATGAGATGTTCGAAGTCTTGCAGCGTGGCGCATATCTCCAGTGCCCGGCGCATGATCTCGCCATCGCGCTCGTCGCTCATGTTGCTGTCGCCGTTGAGGTTGTAGGCTGCCGTGTTGATGATGGCGAAGCCACGCTCGTTGTGTCCCGACCATACGCTCTGGGGCAGGGAGTCGTTGGCAGCAGCCACGGCAATGTAGTGGTACTTCTCGCCTCGGCGGGCCACGATGAGGTTGTCGAGTGAGGGGGTGTCGCGGTTTTTCAGGATGAAGGGTCTTCCGTCCTTCGATGCCTTGGCCGACACTAGCACGGAAGTGCAGGCTCTGGCAACACCAATGGCGGTACCGCAGAGCAGCACCGCCATCGTTAGTATCTGTAGGAATCTTTTCATATTTTTGCGATTGTTCATTATCTATTCTTCTCCGCCACGTCAAACCATAGGCGGGTGGTAATCTCGTCGGCTCCCTGCTGGGCCACAGCCTGACGATAGCTCTCTCCGTTGAGCGACTGCTCGGTGCTTGGATAGAAGAATCGGCGGGGCATCTGTCCGCTCGTTAGCGCCGACTTGGGACCGGGCTTTAGGTCGGGGTATCCTAGTCTGCGCCAGTCGGTGAAGGCATCGGGTCCCTGACCGTAGTAGGCAATCCACTTTTGCCATCCAATGCACTCATACCAGTGCGCCGCATCGTATTTCACGCCGTCCTGTGCCAGGTAGGTCTCTATAGTGGTCTCGTCGGTCACGCCCTGCTGCTGCAGCGAGGCGGTCACGCCCTGTTTGTAGAGCTGTTCGGCATCGGCCGAGATCCAACCGCGTGCCGCAGCCTCGGCGTATGTGAAGAGCACCTCGGCGTATGTGAGGAACACGGCCGGAGCCTCGTCCTTGAGGAACGCCGTACCGGGGCGTGATACCTTGTTGAATCCCTGATTGTTGGCAAGGTCGGCTGAGAGTCCGTTGACGGCTCCCTCGTAGTCGGTCACGCTCTCGTCCTCTGGCATCTGTGCATAGATGGACAGGCGTGGGTCGTGGAGAGCCTTCAGTTTGTCTACGAGTGTCTTCGACACGCGCTGGTCATCGCGGCTGGAGAAGGCTGAAGCCCAGGGGTTCCACTGCGGCGAGGCGGCGAAGGTGAACTGGGCATTGTCGGCGTTGCTGCTCACCAGGTTGTCTCTGTCGGCCCAGAGCTGTGCGATGATGCTCTTGGCCGTGGCCTCGTCGCGGTCGGCGATTTCGAGGGCTATGCGCAGGCGCAGGCTCTTGGCCAGCTTCTTCCATTTGGATGCTTTGCCCCCGTAGATGAGGTCGCCCGTGAAGGTGGCACTCCCGTCGAGCGCCTGGTCGGCGTCGGTCAGGTCTTGCAGCAGTCCCTTGAGTACAGTCTCCTGGGTGTCGTAGGCCGGTGTGGTGCTCTTGCCGTACTGGGTATAGGGGATGGCACCGTAGAGGTTGGTGAGTTGCAGGTAGGCCCACGACCTCCATATCTTGGCCACAGCCTTCAGTGCCTCGGTGCTGGCGGCTTGCTCGTCGATGGCGGTGAGGTTGGAGATGAGGGTGGCGTAGAAGGTGTCCCAGGTGCTGGTGAACGAGGTGTTGGTCACGTCGTAGCAGTCGGGCTCGGTGTACTGTATCTTCGCCCAATGCTGCACCCAAAGCAGGGTGCTGTTGTAGTTGGCGGTGCTGCCCCAGTAGGCCTGTGCGCTCTGGTACTCGGTGGAGGTGAGCAGATAGGTGGGGTCTGGGGTTTCAGTGGCGTTGGGGTTCTTGTTGATTTCGCTCAGCGTACTATCGCAGGAGGCGAGGCTGGCTACCAGCCCCAGCGCCAATGCGCCGATGTATAATGTGCTATGTATTCTCATAATCGTATGTTCCTCTCTTATAGTTTTTTGTAAAAACACGTTTCTCTAGAATTTTACACTCAAGTTTACGCCTATCTGCCTTGTGGTCGGCAGTGAGTAGGCTTCCACGCCCTGTGCGTTGCCGGCCGAGATGGCCGCCTCGGGATCGATGTTGGGTGCCGCCTTGTGGATGATCCACAGGTTGCGGGCCGTGAGTGCCACGCTGGCGTCCTGTAGGTGTAGCTTGCGCACGAAAGCCTGGGGCAACTGGTAGGCGAGCGACACTTCGCGTAGCTTAACGTAGTCGGCCTTGAACACGTTGTACTCGGCGATGCTATAGAGCCTGTGGTAATAGTTTTCGGCCGACACCACACGGGTATTCTTCTCTCCCGAGGTAGTCACGCCGTCCACGATGATTCCATCCTGGTACACGCGGGTCTGCTCGCCGTTGATGGTGGCGTAGTATAGTCCGTCGCTGCTTATGGTATACTGCGGTGCGTCTATCAGCTGGTTTACGCTACCGTTCTTGTAATACCATAGTCCGCCATGCTCGGCATCACGTCCTGGCAGTGTACTAGCCAACACTCCGGTGTAGATACCTGTCTTGTTGGTGTTGGAGAATATCTTGCCGCCGAAGCTGGCGTCCACGAGGAACGAGAAGGTGAACCGCTTGTAGCGGAAGGTGTTGGTGATGCCTCCCTGCCAGTCGGGGGTGAAGTGCCCCAGTGTCTTCATCGTGGAAGCCACCTTGGGCAATCCGTTGTCGTCCACCACGATACGTCCCTGCTCGTCGCGGGTGAAGGCGCTGCCGAAAAGGGTGCCGTAGGCCTCGCCCACTTTGGCAAGAATCTGTATGCCAGATGAGTAGAGCTGGTAGCTGGTGATCTGGCCAGCGTCGTCAAGCTTTATCACCTTGCTGCGGTTGCTGCTGTAGTTCACATCCACGTTCCACTCGAAGTCCTTGGCGCGCACGGGCACCAGCCCCAGCTGTACCTCGTAGCCGCGGTTGCGGATGTGGCCGGCATTCACCACTTGCGAGGTGTATCGGGTGGCCGCTGTCGTGGCGAGACTCAATATCTGATTCTTACTGTCTGTCTGATAATAGGAGAAGTCGAAGCGCACACGGCTGTCGAAGAAAGCTCCCTCCAGTCCTACCTCGGTGGAGTTGGTCTGCTCGGGCTTGAGGTTGGGGTTCTTTCCTTCTGTAGATGCCGTGAGCATGGGGTTACCGTTGAAGGCGGTCTGGATGTTGTAGGTATTGGCCAGTTTGTAGGGGTCGGTGTCGGATCCCACTTGCGACCATCCGCCCCTCAGCTTCAGGTAGTTCACCTTGTGGCTGGTGAATCCGAAGGCTTCGTTGAGCAGCACGCTCGCCGTCACCGAGGGGTAGAAGTAGGAGTTGTTGCCCACGGGTAGCGTGGACGACCAGTCGTTGCGGCCCGTGAGGCTCAGGTAGGCCCAGTTCTTGTAGTCCACGGTTACCGAGCCGTATACGCCGTATTGGCGCAGACGGTAGAAGTCGTTAGACGAGGTGAGCTGGTCGCGCGAGTTGGTGAGCGTGTAGAGGTCGGGTACGGCCAGACGGGGGGCCGCCTGGTAGTTGTACTCGTATTTCTTGTTGCGCACGTTGAATCCGGCCAGGGCATCGAACCCCCAGTCCTCGCTTAGTTGCTTGCGGAAGGTGAGCACGGCCTCGGAATTGTTCTCCTGCACGGTGTAGTTCTCCTCGTTGTAGCTGCCATAAGGGGTGCCGCTGGTACCCCACTTCACTTTCGACTTGCGCTTGTCGTTATACCAGTCGGTGCTGGTGCGCAATCTCAGGTCGAGGCCCTCGAGCAGGTGGAAGCTTACGTGGAAGTCGCCGATTAGGCGGTGGCGCTCCTGGCTCTGCGTGTTGTAGTAAGCGCTCCAGTAGGGGTTGCTGTAGTAGCTGCTGTTCCAGTTGCGGTCGTAGTCTTCCTTTAGCGACTGGGTGTTCACCTGGCGGCCGAACCATAGGAACTGCAGCATGGTGCTGTTGGCGCGGGCGTTGCTGCCCGAGGCCATGGCCGAGCCTGGAAGGCTGGGCGCTGAGTAGAGAATGTAGTTGGCGGTGGCACCCACCGATACCCAGGGGGCGAGCTTGTAGTCTGTGTTGAGAGTGAAGTTGGTCTTGTTGGTCGAGGCACCTGGCACGATGCTGCGCTGGTGCTCGTTATTGTAGCCGATGCGGAACTGGTACTTGTCGTCGGCCTTGGCCACAGCAAGACCATAGTTGAGCGTGGTGCCCGTGCGGAAGAAGTCCTTCACGTTGTTGGGGTTCGACACCCAGGGTGTGGCTGTGCGGTTGCCATTGGCATCGAGGGGGCTGTCGAACTGTGGGATGTTGAGCCCGACGTCGAGCCTGGGGCCCCAGCTCTCGTCCACTCCGTCGTTCACGCCACCTCCCTTGCCGTCCACGTAGCTGAATCGTCCGCCGGCTCCCTGTCCGTAGAGGTTTTGGAATTCGGGTAGGGTGGAGGCCTGCGAAATCTGCGCCGAGAAGTGGCCAGTCACGCCAAGTCCCTTCTGTCCCTTGCCCGTCTTGGTGGTGATGATGATGGCACCGTGTGCGGCGCGCGCTCCGTAGAGGGCTGCGGCGTTAGGACCTTTGAGTACTGACATGGAGAGGATATCCTCGGGGTTGAGGTCGGCGATGGCATTTTTGAAGTCGCGACCCACACCTTTGGTGTTGAGCTGCGAGTTGTCCACGGGAATACCGTCAACGATGAATAGTGGCTGGTTTTCGCCGGCGATGGAGGTCTCGCCGCGTATCACGATACGGCTGGAGCCTACGTCGCCCTGGCTGTTGGTGATGCGCACACCTGCTAGCTTGCCGGCCAGCGAGTTCACCAGGTTGTTGTCCTTGCCCTGGGTGAGCTGGTCGGCCGAAATCTCTTGGGTGGCGTAGCCCAGAGCCTTCTTTTGGCGCGACACGCCCATAGCCGTCACCACCACATCGTTGAGGTTGGTAGCGTTGGGGGCGAGTACAACCTCCACCACGTCACCCTTGATGTTCACTGTCTGTGTACGCATGCCTAGGTACGACACAGTGAGCCGTTTGGCGGCCACGGGGAGCTTGGAAATTACCAGGCGTCCGTCTACATCGGTGACACCTCCCACCTTGCTGTCTTGTACGACAATAGCGGCACCCACCACAGGCTCTCCGTCGTCGGCCGAAGTTACCTTGATTGTTATCCCCTGACTCTGGGCCGAGGCATAAGGTGCGCCAGCGGCCAGCAGAGACAATGCGAAAATGAATCCTTTTACCATATTAAGTCTCTCCTATTATATAAATTATACGCTTTGGTACTTTTTGCTGCAAAGTTACGATATTTTTACATACATACAAAATTGTTGGTAACTTTTTGTTACAAAAATACCATACGGGCTATCGTTTTGCTACCATGGTGTACCATAAACGTGGTAGAAAACCAAATAGGAGAGGGGGGCTCAAGCATGTTTCTTGGCTTGCATCTGGTCCCATTTCAGATAGATCCCGGCGAGGATGGTACCCGAGATACTGTGCCAGGCGCAACTGATGGCGCAGGGCAGTACGGCGAGGGGCTGGGCGGCGAAGAAGTTGCCGGCAAGCACAGTGGCGAGTCCGGCGTTCTGCATTCCCACCTCGATGGAGATGGTGCGCTTCTTGGCGGTGTTGAAGCCCGCAAGCTTTCCGGAGAACCAACCGAGGAGATAGCCTAATGTGTTGTGGCAGAACACCACGGCGAAGGTCCAGAGGAAGAGCATCAGTCCGCGTGCCACGAGGTCATCGTGAACGGTGGAGATGACGCCTCCCACGATGAACGCCAGGCAGGTGACGCTCACGCCGG
>CAVGLH010000116.1:0-7350 GCA_963630065.1 Bacteroides fragilis
ATGCAGAAGAAGGAGATGAAAGCCAAGAAGGCGGCACAGCGAAAGGCAAGACAAGAGCGGATGGCACAGCTGCGGCACATCAAGGACTCGCTGACCAACGACTCCATCAGGCGTGGACTTAAAGTCATCACACCTGAAGAAATAGCACAAAAGGCCAAGAGCGACAGCATCAACAAGGCGAAGCAACTGGCAAGGAAAGATGCAAAAAGAAAGAGGGAGCCCAAGCAAGGGGCACCCATTGCGAAAACTGGCTTCATGGGCTGGACAGACGTGACCAGTTCCCGAGGACAGAGTTTCGTGGAGAACCTGATGGGAGAGAGCATCCAGCTGCACCAAGACTACGTATTGCAAGACGAGTTGCGCCACCGCCCTATGTTCGTCACCTACCGCCATTGGTGGAACTACGCCGTGGAATTTGCCATCCTGTTGCTCTTCGTAGGTGGTGTATGGGCAGGGAGAAAGGAAAAATTCCTCTGGCTAGTCATGTCATACTTCGCCCTCGACATGGTGCTCCACATGGGGCTGGGATTCGGACTCAACGAGGTTTACATCATGACGGCACACTGGATTTATGCCTTGCCGATAGCCATCGGCTTCCTGCTGAAGGAAGCCGAGCCACGCTATGCCAAGGCACTCTTGGGGTTGGTGGGGCTCATCGCCCTATACCTATTTATATATAACGGCAGCCTCATCATCGGATATTTCTGCTAAATGTGACGGGCGCTGCCCATCCACTTGCCAATCCTCTTCCTCACGGCCCTGGCGATGATGCTGAAGTTGCCGTAGCGCAGGTTGAGGAGCAATTCCTCCAGCGAACGGGCAATCTTGACGCAAGGATGTCCCCAGGCATTGGTCTTATACACACGCTCCTTGTAGGCAACATCCTCCACTACATACCGAGGATGCCGCAAGGGGAAATCCAACTCATGACGCTTCATCGTAAAGATGCGGCGGTAAGCCTTGGGGGTGGTCTTCATGCTGCCCGTGAAATGGGTGGAGTCTTCGGAAAGACCGAGATTGTTGATCAAATTGCGGGAAGGCATGATGGCTAGTTGGGAGTTCAGGAGCATCGAAGCCCAGAAGATACTCTCATAATATTCCTTTCCGCTCTGACAATGATCCTGGCACATCGGGATGAAATCCTTGCGATACTTACGCTGCCGAACCAGCGAGCGCAGCCGGCTCATTGCCTGAGGATTGCGCAAGAAGGCATAGTCGCCCTCCCACTGCTCGATGACTCTTCGCCAGGAAGCCCAACCCCAAATGGAGAAGATGGAAGTGAAGAAATAACTGTCCTCACAGTCTGCCGAAACCTCGTCCTCATTGAATCCGGCAATCATGGCGATGCGCTCGTCGTGCTCATAACGGTCGAGCATCTCCTTGCAGAAGGGGAAGAACGACTGCGACGGCACATCGTCGTCCTCCAGCACGATACACTTGTCAACGATGGAGAAAGCCCATTTCTGCGACAGATACTCCGAAGGGTCGCAGCCCTGGTTCTTCTCTTGGTAGTTGCGGTGCACCTCGCACTCCCAGTCGATGTTTCCGTCGGAGACAATCTCCCGACAGGCCTCGATGCCGGGCACGTCGCGTTCGCCCCGTGCGCCGTCTTGGTAAAGAAACAACTTGGCGGGGCGAGCTTTCCTCACCTCGTCGAACACTTTCCGGAAATGGTCGGGCCGGTTGAAGAAGAGCATCAACACGGCCACGTCTATCTTGGCTGGCTGTTTTATCATGTCACACTTTGTATTTTCGGACAAAGATAATAAGAATATTTGGAAAGCGTGCAATAATCTAAATATTTTTGCTACCTTTGCACGCAAATAGCATGACTCTATGAACAATATATTCAAGATCAAGAAAGAAGAAAGGATACCGAGCCTCGTGGCGTTGGCGGTTTTCATACTGCTCAACGGCCTGTTCTTCTACAAATACGGCAACCTCTTTCTCAGGGCGCACCACGTGAGTTTCTGGCAGCTCTTCGCCAAGACCTTCCATGTGTCGGGCTTCGACGCATGGTCGTATATCTTCATGTCGAACGGCAAGCTCTATTTCGAGATACCGCGCCATCCGCTCTTCGCCGTCATCCTCTCCCCCTTCTATCTCATCAACAAGGAGCTGCTCACGCTGGGCGACACCAACTATGCCATGATTTTCATGGCCATCCTTTTAATAGCCAGTGCCTACTACTCCTTCGTCTTCATCTACCGGGTGTTCCGGCAGGTGATGGAGATGGAGAAGAAAGACAGTCTGCTGCTGTCTTCGATGCTCTATTCCTTCGGAATGGTGATGGTCTCCGTGCTGGTGCCCGACCATTTCTGCTGGTCGCTCTTCCTGCTCACCATGACGCTCTACCTGGCTGGCATGGCGATGAAGGAGAAAAGGAAATGGCCGCTCTGGCTCGTAGGCATTCTGAGTTTTCTGACGGGCGGTGTCACCCTCAGCAACATCGCCAAGACCTGTCTTTCCGCCTGGTTTGTAAACGGCAAGAAGGTGTTTGCCCCGAAAAGCATCGCTGCCATGGCGCTGCCCGCCGTCCTGCTCTGCAGCATCGCCTACTATATATATAAGGAATATAGGGAACCGCAGTTTGCCGCCGACAAGCGCATCGAGGTGAAGACCCATGCCAAGGACTCCATCCAACAGCGCAACGACTCCATCCATCATGCCTGGGTGCTGGAGCATACGGGCAAGCCGATGAAAGAGGAGGGATTCTGGAAGTGGACGGACATGTCAACCTCCCGCAGCGACGCATTGATACACAACATGTTTGGCGAGAGCATCCAGTTGCACGATTCCTATCTGTTGGACGATATGTGCGTGAACCGCCCCACGGTGGTGAAATACAACCATGCCTTCAACTATGTGATAGAGGGTATCGTGGCTCTACTCTTCGTCCTCGGCATCCTCGCGAGCATCCGCTACAAGTTCTTCCTCATGGTATTGAGTTGGCTGGGACTGGACATCGTGATTCATTTCGTGATGGGCTTTGGCCTGAACGAGATGTACATCATGGCGTGCCACTGGATTTTCATCATCCCCATCGCCATCGGCTATCTGATGAAGTCGCTCGCCCCCTCCAAACAGAAGGTGTTAAGAGGAGCCACATTGCTGCTCACCCTCTATCTCTGGGCGTGGAACGGTTTTCTGGTCTTCACCTATATGGCAGACCAAGCCACAAAAATCATGAAATAAAAACACTTTTATAACATACAATTATGAACATCGCTGTCATCTTTGCAGGAGGCTCCGGCCTCAGAATGCACACCAAGTCGCGCCCCAAGCAGTTTCTGGAGCTCAACGGGAAGCCCATCATCATCTATACCTTGGAGTTGTTTGACAACCATCCCGGGATAGACGGCATCGTGGTGGCTTGCATCGAGTCGTGGATTCCGTTCCTGGAGAAGATGATACGCAAGTTTGAAATCAGCAAGGTGGTGAAGATTGTGCCCGGAGGAACTTCGGGGCAGGACTCCATCTACCACGGACTGTGCGCAGCCGAGGAGTTTGCCAAGGGCGGGGATGCCACGGTGCTGATACACGACGGCGTGCGCCCCCTCATCACCGAGGACACCATCACCGACAACATACGCAAGGTGGAGGAATGCGGCTCGTGCATCACCTGCATCCCCGCCACCGAAACCTTCGTGGTGAAGCAGGAAGACGGTTCGCTCGAAATACCGGAGCGTGCCAACTCCCTCATCGCCCGTGCCCCACAGAGCTTCAAGTTGAAAGACATCCTCTCCTCCCACCGCAAGGCATTGGCGGAAGACAGGCACGACTTCATCGACTCCTGCACGATGATGAGCCACTACGGCTATAAGTTGGGCACCATCATCGGTCCGATGGAGAACATCAAGATTACCACCCCCACCGACTTCTTCGTGTTCCGTGCCATGGTGACGGTACACGAGAACCAACAGATTTTCGGATTCTAAGACCTTTAGGAATGAACAAGACAGAACAAGAAGACTGGAAAAACTTCGCCCTTCACTTTCCCCTGTATGAAGAACTCAGAGGGAAAAGCATCGCCGTCACGGGAGCCACGGGCCTGCTGGGCAGTTGCATGACACACTGTCTCCTGGAACTGAACCGGGAGAAAGACCTGCACCTCCAAATCATCGCCATCGTGAGAAACCTGGAGAAAGCCAAGCGCCTCTTCCGGGATGCCCCTATTATATATAAGGTATATGACTTCAGCCAACAGGAAGCGTTGGCACTCGACGAGAAGGCAGACTACCTGATACACTTCGCCAGTCCCACCGCCTCACAGTATTTCGTCACACAGCCCGTGGAGACGATGCTGACAGGACTGTACGGCACGGAGCAAGTGCTGAAATTGGCAAGGGAGCAAGGGATGGATTCATTGGTATATGTCTCTTCGCTCGAAGTATATGGAAGCGTCTATGACGATACCGATTCACTGACAGAGGACAAGCAAGGCTACATCGACCCGATGCAGGCAAGGAGCAGTTATCCCATCGCCAAGAGGGCGGCGGAATGCCTCTGTCATGCCTATGCCCGGGAATACGCCACACCAGTGAAGACCGCCCGACTGGCGCAGACCTTCGGTGCAGGAGTAGCCAAGGACGACAACAGAGTGTTCGCCCAGTTTGCCCGCAACGTCATCAATGGCGAGGACATCGTGCTGCACACCACCGGCGAACTGAGCCGCTGCTACTGCTACACCACCGATGCCATCGAGGCTATCCTCTACATCCTGTTGAGGGGCAAGGACGGTGAAGCTTACAACGTCGCCAATGAGGAGAGCTACATCTCCGTCATCGACATGGCACGTTTCCTCTGCAAGAACTTCAATTCCTCTATCAAGCCCGTCATCGAACTGAAAGAAGGCATGGGCTACTCGCCCATGACCAAGTTGCGCCTCTCATGTGAGAAAATCCACCAGTTGGGTTGGGCACCGAAGCACGACTTGCACGCAATGTTTGACAAACTCATCCAATCCCTCGGCCATGACCTCCATCCTGAAAAGAATCTATAAGAGTACGCTTGGCATCTACGAGCGCAAGGACCTTTCGAAGTGGGACAGGGTTCCTTCCCCCCTCCTCCCCGTCTATGGCATCTACCACATCTTCTGCGACGGCAAGTGGGAGGAGATGGTGAGGGAGCAGATGGGACGTCTCAGACAGAGCGGACTGTTAGCTGTCAGCAAGCAACTCTATATCAGTTGCATCGCCAAGAGCGAGGACGACATCCAGCGGTTGAAGCACATTCTGTCGGAATACGGTGGGGAGAAGATTTCGTTCGTATCGCTCACCACCGACCCTACACGCTATGAGTTTCCTGCCCTCGACTATATGTATGAGAAATCGCAGCAGGAAGATTTCCTCTTCTACTATTTCCATACCAAGGGCATTACCTACCAGTCGCTCTCGGCAGATGACCGGGAGTACATCGGTTTTGTGAGAAAGATTGTAGCTTGGCGCAGGATGATGGAATATTTCCTGATGAACAAATGGCAGGTGGCAGTCAACACGCTGCAAGGAGGCTACGACACCTACGGCAGTTATCTCTTCCCTCCCTTCAGGCAGAAGATGTACGCCGGCAATTTCTGGTGGGCACGTTCCGACTATTTCCGCACCCTGGAGGCATTGAGCGAGGACACCAAGCTGCACAACCGCTTCATGGCGGAGGAATGGCTGCTGAGCAAGCCCTCAGTAAAACCTTTCTCCGCCTTCGACACCGTTGCCGACCTCTACTTCGTGGAAATCCCCACGTCGCTCTACGAGGACGGCAAGCCCCCCGTCATCGCCGCCCTCAGGTATTGCCTCATCTATACATTGAGGAAATACCAGCGCAAATGGTTCGGCTACAGCTACAAGAAACACTGTCAGGAGAAGTTTCAGAAGCTGATTTGCAAACAGAATCATGCAAACCCCTAAGATTTGAACTGATACCTCTTTGGAGTAGTTCGAGAAAAAGGATTCTTTTCCTTCTAAAAAGGAAATAATTGCCCGTTTCTTTCCTTTTTAGAAGGAAACTTTGTATCTTTGCAGCAGAATGCAGGAATCTACATAATTCATAAAAGATACGCAAAATGGAATTACGCAGCACATTTCAATCAATCATATCCTTGCACCAGGAGGAAGTACCCTTTGACTTGCAAGAGAGAAGCACCCTGCTTCCGTTGGACGGAAACCGCATCGTGACGGTGACGGGCATCCGGCGTTGTGGTAAATCTTCATTGCTGGGGCTTACGATTAATCGCCTCTTGGAGCAAGGCGTTCCGAGAGAGCACATCCTCTATGTGGGCTTTGATGACGAGCGTTTCCTCTCCATGTCGCCAGAGAATTTCGACGAGCTGTTGCAGGCTTATCGTGAGATGTACCCAGAGACATCGCTCAAAGATGTGTATATGTTCTTTGACGAGATACAACTCATCCCCGGATGGGAACTCTTTGTACTCCGGGTGTACAAGAATTATTGCAGGCATATCTTTGTGACAGGCAGTACTGCCAAGATGCTTTCCGGGGAAATGGCATCCGCCTTGCGGGGTTGGCCAAACGAATACCGTGAGTATCCTTTGAGCTTTGAGGAATATCTTTCCTTCAAGGGTATCAAGGCGAATCGGTTTAGCGAGGAAGGGAAGGCAAAGCTGGCTGTCGCTTTCCGTGGATATTGCGAAGAGGGCGGCTTCCCCGAGGTGGTTCTCGAAAAGAGCAAGGTGGAGAAAGTCAAGATATTGCAGTCTTACTTCAACACCATGCTCTTCAGGGATATGATGGAGCATTATCATATCGGGGCATCTCCTTCCGTGGTGCGTTACTTTCTGAAACGAGTGATGAACAATCTTACGAAGCCGACCAGTGTAAACAACATTTATAATGACTTGAAGTCGCAAGGGTTGAAGGTTTCCAAGGATTCCCTCTACCTGTGGCTCGACTATGCCTGCAACATTTTCATGCTTCGCAAGGTGGAGAAATATGACCGGTCGATGGTGAAGCAACGTTCTGCCCCAGCCAAGTATTATGTGGCAGATGTCGCCCTACGCAGTGCCGTGTTGTTACCCGAGAGCGAAGATGCGGGCAAGGCATTGGAGAACATCGTCTATGTCAACTTGGAGAGGACGCTTGGGGAAGAGGACAGAGTGTTCTATTTCAACGAGTCGAAGGAATGCGACTTTGTGGTGCAAAAGTGTGAGCGCATCGTAGAGTTGATACAAGTCTGTTGGACATTGAATGAGGACAATATCGAGCGAGAGGTTGCAGGCTTGCTGGCGGCATCCTCTGTTACCGGTTGCGATCAGTGCAAAATCATCACTTTCGCTCAGCGAGAGACCATCGAGCGGGATGGAGTAAAGGTTGAGGTCTTGCCGATATGGGGGATGCT
>CAVGLH010000117.1:0-7285 GCA_963630065.1 Bacteroides fragilis
CGCTGAAGATGCTGAGCTGGGAGAATTTCGTGATGCCCGTGAGGAAGACGAAGCGGAGATAGGGCTCGTATTTCTTCAGCGGACTGTAGAAGTTGCGCATCACGTTGCGCAGCACGTCGAGCTGTTCCGTCTCATGAACCACGTCGAGCAGCGGCGCGTCATACTCGTCGATGAGCACCACCACCTGCTTGCCAGTACGCTCGTTGAGCTGCAATATCATGTCCTTGAATCGGAGGTTGGGCGACTTTTTCTCTATGTCCAGCCCCTGTAGTGCCGCCTGTTCGTCGAGCATGTCCTGGAGATATTCCTCCAACTGTTCCTTCTCCATGTGCTTTCCGCCGCTCATGTCGAAGTGGAGTACGGGGTATTCCGTCCATTCCTTCTCCAGCTTCTCGATAGCGAGCCCCTCAAACAGTTCCTTCTTCCCCTCGAAGTAGCTCTGCATAGTGGATACGAGCAGCGACTTGCCGAAGCGGCGAGGCCGCCCCAGGAAGAAATACGTCCCGTTGGTGTGGGTCATGCGATAGATATACTCAGTCTTGTCGATGTAGAGCTTGTCTTCCTTGCGGATTCGCTCAAACGTCTGTATGCCTATAGGATATAGTCTTGATGCCATAATCGTCCCGTTTTTTTGGTTTCTGCGGCAAAGGTACGACTTAATGTGGAGATAACCAAATAAAGAGCAGTTTTTTTTCGCCGTAATCTTTGGGCAATTGCCGAAAAAAGCGAGGCTTCCGCCTGTACATGGGGGGAAGCCTCGCTTGATGTTTTTTTTATGAATCCTGACGGCAGCGCGCGGGGCGCTACCATCCGGCTTTACTTCGCGATCATGATGCTCACGCGGTTCTTGTCGTTCTCGGCGAAAGGCTGCTCGCGCGAACCCTTGCTCTCCGAAGTGATGCGCTCCGACGGGATGCCATACTTCTTCTCCAGCATCCATACCACGGCGGCGGCACGCTTGGCGGCGATGCGGTCGTTCACGCGGTCGGTGCCGGTGCCCTTGTCGGCGTAGCCTGTCACCACCACCTTGCTGTCGGGGTTGGCCACGAGGAAGTCGATCACCTCGAGAATCTTCTTGTTCTCAGACTCCGAAATCTTGTTGGAGTTGATGGTGAAGAAGATGTCGCGGCGGATTTCCTCCACCTTCTTCTCCTCTACAGGGGCTGGTGCAGGCTCCGGTGTCGGGGCCACATACTCCTGCACGGGGGCTGGTGCAGGCTCCTCCACGGGCTTCTGCTTCTTGGTGTAGCTCTTGCCCAGGTTGATGCGCACGCCGGCCAGGGCGTTGAAATACCAGTCGGGGTTGTCGGCCTTCTTCGAGTTGTACTTGTCCGAAACGATGTTGGCGTTGCCCTCAAGCATGATGCTCACGGCCTTGCTCACCTTGAACTCCAGGTCGAGACCGGCGCGGCCGAAGGGGCGCACCTTGGTGCCGTTCCAGAGATACTCCAGGTTGTAGCCGTCGAGGTTCTTCAGCGTGCTGGCGATGTTGTTCACCTCGTCGTTGCTCCAGGCGATGTTGGCGCCGCCGCCCACGAAGAGTGTGGCGTTGAACACGCGGTTGGGGTTCCAGCCGCAGAAGAGGTTGCTCAGGTTGAACATGAAGTCGAGGCCGGGAGCCACGTACTTATACTTGTAGCTGGCGTTGTAGGGCACGTCGGTCGCCTTGGCGCGGTATCCTGCCCATCCGCCCTTGCTCTGCCATGCGTTGGCCTGCAGGCGCATGCCGAACACGGGAGAGAACTGGTAGCCCAGGCCTATCTGGGCGTTGGGGGAGAGGAGGTCCTTGAACTTGGCCTCGCCTACCGTGTACTGTCCGCCCACCTGCAGGTCGAGGAAGAAGTGCTTGTTGAATGTGTACTCGTCACCATTCTGGTCGGTATAGGTGGCCTGCGCCATGGCGGTGGTGGAGCACAGGGCAAGCAATGCTGCCGCAAATGTCTTTGTAACTTTCATACCTTTTTTGGTTTTATAGATTTAAAAATTGGATTTCTGCCCTTGCTTTGGCTGTGTCTTCTTCTCGAAGTTCCTCTCCACGGAGTCGCGCTTGTCGGGGGCCACTACGCCCTTGTCGCCATACGCGGTGTTGGTGAGGCAGAGCAGCCAGTTGCCCATGTAGTTGACGGGCTTGAAGAACATCTTGGTAGACATCTCGGGCATGTCGCCCTCGGCCTTCTTGATGATGACGTAGCAGAGCACCTCGTTCTTGTAGTCCTCGTCAAACTTGATGTACTCGATGCGGTAGTCCACCATCGGCACCGACTCCAGCATATTCCTCACATCGGCCATCTCCTCGTTGTTGAGGAGTTCGGGGTTGTGGTTTTCCGTCTGGTCGTTGCGGTAGAGCATACCTGCCGCTTCACTGAAGTTCTTCTCCTTGACAAAGGTGAAGAATTTGTCCACCAGTGCTTTGACGGCCGCAGTGTCCTTGGCTGTCATTCCTTTCTCAAATTCCGTAGGCGGCGGCCCGGCGGGAGCTTCCTTCTTGCTGCTGCAAGAGTTGCACGAGCTCAGCTGCAAGAGCAAGAGCATGAGCGGAATCCAAAGCAAAATAGACCTTCTAAAGATTTTCATACTGTTGCGAAATTAAATCCAATGATAAGAACACTCTGATTGAAAAAAGGAGGACGGAGTTACTCTCCGCCCTCCCAATTTATGTGTTTAAACTAGAGCTTCGGCTTAGTGTCTTCTTGCAGAAGGAGCAGCCTTCACATCAAGCATAATTTCAGTCTTCAAAGTACCCCACTTGTAAGTGATCTCGACTGGTACCCAAACTTTGTAGCCGTTGGTACGAGCCTGGTTCTTCTGAGTCAGAGTAATATTACCCAACTGCATTACCTTATTATCGTTTACGCTTGGGTTAACTCCGCTTTCAGTAATAGTACTGAAGGTAACATCAAAGTCTTCAGCACTATAAGCCTTCTTTGTACCAGAGTAGTCGGTCGTAATGCCCTTCTTATCTACCTTAATTCTATAGATCTCATAGAAGTCCTTGAACGCAACCTTGTTGTTGCTGTTTGCATAGAACTGGCTCTCTGAGTATCCGTTGAAGTCGGTGAATCCCAAGTTAACGGGCTGTGTCAGAGTAGAAGCATTGTTGAGCTGCATCGTAGTGATTTCTTGACCTTTCACAAAGATAGGCTTGATTACCTTCACGTCGAATGTGCTGTTCTTGATGTTAATCAAGTTGGCAGCAGGCTCGCAAGTGGTTGCCTTGGCCATTACAGTGAATGTAAGAGCATCTGTCAAGTCGGAGCGATCCGTATACGCATTCAAGATATCCTTAACGTTATTCAAGTCAGCCTCGAACCTAGGGTCATCATAAACGTAAATCTTTCCACCCTCTTGCATAGCGGCAAGAGTAGAGAACGTGTTATTACTTGTATTCCAAGCAATAATATTACGGCCATTCTCTATGACTTCAATCCTGTACTTTGTACCGCTTACACCTGTATATGTCTTGTGAGACTGCATATCGGTAGGAGCAAAGACGAACTCAGTCTCAACCTTGTCAGCAAGTGCCTGGTAAGTCGTGCCGAGACCACCCTTCACGATATCCGACAGACTCTTATTGAATGTTTGAGGAATTACCAATGACTGATACTTACAGGTTGCACCCTCAACAGTAGCGTTACCAACCTGGATGTGGAGCTGCTCGAAACCAGGAGTATTGGCGTTGGCAGCATGCCAAGCGGCAGCCTTCTTGTGAGTTGCATCGTTCAGAATCTCAGCCGTTGGAGCGATGTTGATTGCGCTAGGCTTCCATGTCAACTGTACGTATACAGGAGCATCGGTAGTCTTTTTAGGCACAAACTTAACCCAAATAGACTTTTCTATCTTCTTCTCTGTAACGAAGAGATTGTAAGCCTCGTTGTTAGAAACAGTCCATTTCAACACGTTAGTCTGGTGGCCGCCCTTGTCTTCCGTTGTCATAGTAACAGTACCGAATTTAGAGTCAGCAACCGCAAACGTTCCATCATCGTTCTTAACATACTGATTAGCGGCATCGTATGTCCAGTTAGCCTCGAACTCAGTCTTGCTAACATGGAGGTCAGCCAAAACCTTGTTCTCAACCTCTTCCCAAGTGATAGCCTGAACACTGTTGAGAGCGTTGCCTTCGCACATTACTGTATAAGCACTATCGACAGGATTTGCGTCAACTGTCTTAGCCTCAACTGCCTTGTCAGTAATCTTCACGAGGATGTAACCTACTGCAGCAACCTGATTGCCAGAGTTCTCGTCAACCAAGCATACGCGTACCAATGGAGTGCGTCCGATAATCTGGCGATCAGCGGCAGCTCCCTTGTAGCCCTGCACTGTCAACTTAGAGCCCTCAAGCTTAGCGTGAGCACTCTCGTTGGTGTCATGACCAGCTGCGATGTAGCCTACGAGATCGTATTTCAACTTGAAGCCCTTCTTGTTGACAGTCTTCTGGCCACCCCATACAGACAGCTCATTTTCAGCGTAGTTGTAATCAACCGTAATCCACTTGTCAAGGTCGATACCCTCAGTATTGTCGTACTGGATTTCGAGAGTTGGAATAGAGGTAGTATATGTATTAGGAGCAATGGCCATTCCGGCAGTTTCTACCAAGTAATTTATTCCACTACCCTTTTCCTCTGTCTTGCCTTCAGCAGAAGCCTTTCTGATTCTGAAGTTCTCGACAACATAGTTCTTCAGAGCTGCCCAGTCGGAAGTGACAGTGGTATCGTTCTCAGCAGACTTGTATGTATACTGGAGGGCTGCCACGTCTACCTTTCCTTGCTCCGAGATATTAGAAATCTTGCTAGCATCCTTCATCTTGAAGGTGATGAGTGCCTTGCCATTCTCTGCCTTCACGCCCTTGATCTCGAGGTCGCTAGCCGAAGCTGCGCGGGTATACTTAGCGTTGTTTACAATGAACTTGTAGTGTGAGAGGACAGTATCCACTGTAGCGTTGGATGGGTTCAAGTAGTACTCAGCCGTTACATCAGGCACTACACTTACTCTATCCTCAGACGGTTCTAGTTTGTTGGCCTCAATCTGGTCTTTACTTTCATTATATACAGGCAACTTATCGTAAGCTCCGTAAGATGCGTAGTTGTAAGAGTAGATACCGATAGCCTCGATACCCTGATAGTACTCCTGAGGACTGAATACCAAGCTCTTGAGCTGGTGGCTGTAGCCTGCCAATACGTCAATCTGATCCTGGAGAGAATTCTGCACCGAAGCAATCAAATCGTTTGTCTGGCTGAGCTGACGCCAAAGTTCGTCGAGTTCGTTTGTTACAGTAGTCTTGAAGCTGTCATAGTCCACCTTGTGGTTCTTCAAGTCATCTTTAACGCCTTCAAGCTTAGTGGTAAGAGCGTCTACGTAACCCTCGTCGCCAGTGATTTCTTTAATCTTGTCCTGCAAGTCTGTAATCAAAGCGTTGAGAGCCTCCACCTGCGATGTAACATCAGCAGTCTTGGCGTACTTGGTCTCAATTTCAGCAACCTTGTTCTTCAAAGTAGTGATGTCAGCTGTATTCTTCTGCACCTGTTCCTGAAGTGCAGTAGCAGCATTCTTAATACCCTGGATTTCAATATCGTTGCTTGAGATGTAATTGGTAAGGGTTGTGTCGAGATCTGAGATAGCGTCCTCTACGATAGCCAATTGGGCAACGGCCGAACCGAGCTTAGTGGCTGTTGTATTAACTGCAGATACGAGATCCTTGGTGCCGTCTACGTTCAGGTCGGCAATCTTGCCGATAGCTGTCTGGTTGGCAGCAATCTTGGTAAGAGCGTCAGCGATGTCCTGCTTGGCATCGGCCAACTCTGTGCTCAAGCCCTCGAGCTTGCTGTTTGTCTGAGCGATGCTCTGCAAGATTTCTGTCTTCAGGGCAGCAACCTCAGCGTCTGTGTAAGCCTTGGCGTTCTGGTAGTTGAGTTCGCAAGCAGCCTTGTTGGCAGCCACTGTCTCAACGAGAGCCTGAAGGTCTGTTGTGTTCTTGTTGATCTTTGTCAACAGAGCAGCATCTGCATCCTTCAAGTCAGCGATGGCTGTCTTGTTAGCATTGATGAGGGCAATCACCTCTGCGTATTTAGCGTCAGCATCAGCCTTGTTGGCAGCGATGGCAGCCACATTATCCTCAACTTTTGAGCTGAGTGCAGTGATGGCAGCGCTAAGGTCTGTCTTCACCTTGGTCAATTCCTCGCTTACCTTAGCCAAATTTGCAGCGTTGGTATCGGCTGTGTTCTGTGCCTTCTCGGCAGCATCCTTTGCATTCTGTGCTGCTGTGGCAGCCTCAGCCTTCACCTCGTTGATGGCGTTCTGCAAAGTGTTGTCAGCCTCCAAGAGGGCTGCAATCTTTGTAGCGTTCAAATTGGCTGTTGCCTCCACACCGTCGATACGATTGTTGGCAGCGGCGAGAGCGTCCTCGATACTCTGCACAGCTGAGTCTACGTTGGCCTTGGCAGCCTCGATGGCAGCCTGCTGTGCAGCGGCAGCCTGAACGTCTGCGTAAGCGTTGGCATCTGTCTTTGCTTTCTCGATGGCAGCGTTGAGAGTGGTCTGTGCATTCTCAAGCGACTTCTCCAATGTAGACTGCTGCGCCTTCAACGTGGTGAGTTCGGTAGAGAGGTTCGTCTGCTTCTCTTCTACCAACTTCGTGAGAGTCGTAGCATTGTTGGTAATCTCCTGCTTCAGACTGTTGATGTCGTCATCGTAGTCCTTGCAAGAAGTCACCATACTTGTGGAAGCCAAAGCCAAGCTAGCCATAAGTAATGCGCTAAAATACTTTCTTTTCATACGTTAAAAAATTAATTAACAATTTATTTAATATTAAACTTCAAATTCTTCATACTTTCCCGATAACTCCCGGGGGGAGATATTTTCAGTGTGCAAATGTAAGCATTATTATTGAGGTGTGCAAGTTTTTTTCGGTTTTTTTTTCAAAAAAGGCAGTTTTTCTTGCATTTTCATAAAAATTAGCCTCATTTCAGGTCTCATTTCTCCTCATTTTAGCGTTTTTTAAGTCACTGAAGCGGGTATCTTTCGTTCACCTTATTATATTAGGGGTGTTGAGGATTGCCAATCTCCGGTATGGCGGTAGAATATTGTTCTTATTACGGATTGAAATCTGCAGGGAGGGTGGCTGGATGTAAGAGCTCGTCGGCCAGGAGAGCTGGGCACGCCCAGAAAGGGTTGGCGCAAGTTACGCTTCGTCGGCTTTCAGCTCCTCTATCTGCTGCCGGGCAAGCCCGGTGTACCGAATGATTTTCTCCACGCTCTCTCCGTCGCGTAGCATTTCCCGGGCTATTTCCAG
>CAVGLH010000118.1:0-7218 GCA_963630065.1 Bacteroides fragilis
ATTTGCGGCAAGTATGGGTAACTGTAGGAGGTACAGCGCCCTCGCTGTACCACTCCAAAGTGAGCCTTGAAAATCCAACCGTACAGGTGGAAATTATTTATTATAATATCAAGGAAAAGTCCGTGGGCATTCATTACTCACGGACCTTTTTATTCACCAGTTTATTTTCCCCCAGATATTCTATTCCATAGAGACTTTAACGTATTAACGATGTTTTTTCCTACCCAAAGAAGAGGGGGAAACAGGGCTGAGAGTGAACATGAAGAACAAATTAATGCCGTTCTATAACACTATAGCATCTTTTATGAAAGGCAACTTATCCCGAACTGGGGTAGTTTTTATGATTAGTGGGGATATAAAAAACTAGAGGAATCCTTTTGGAACAAGGAAACCTCTAGTAAATATTAGAACTTGATAGATAACTCCGTGTTTATCAAGCTATAATTATGTCTCTCAAGTGTGCGGTCATTGACAAGCGCATATTCAGCAGAGAACTTCAAGTTCTTTGTGAAGTAATAATCTGCGCCGGCTTCATAGAATGTCTTAGCCGAGTTCCATTCACCATTACTACGATATAAATCGTATCGTGCTTTGAGATTTACTTTGTTCTTTACAATTGGAGCAATACCTAAGGCATAAAAGCCATCAGCCTTAGTTCCGTTGCTTGATAAATTACAATCTGTGGCACTGGCATCATTGGTGTCTGTCATTGTTTTCGCAAATGCCTTTCCTGTGGAATGGATATATTCAGAGCGGAAAGTCCATCCATCTGAGACATAGTCTGCACTGATGGCATATCTATGCTGAGGTAGGCTTCTTACCCCAGTCTTTTCCTCTCCAGTTGCTTCGTCTGTCCAAGACCCCTTTCTGGCATAAGATCCTTCCCATCCGGAAACTCCAATTCTCATTCCTTCAATTGGCATAACCCAAAAGCTTCCTACGATGTTCTTTCTCTGGTCCACATCCTTGAGGTTGATTCCTTGACCGTTGACTACGCTTACTGCATAGTGGAGGAGGTTTCGTCCATTGGCATTCGGCAATAAATCACCTTGTGCCATGATACCTATATCTCTGCCATTGCTGGAATGCATACCAGAGCGGTCTGAGTAACCCGTAAGCTTCAATACGGCTTGTCCATTATCCATGAATCCTACATCAACAGGGTGTATTGGACTTTCAAAGGTAAATGGAACTTGAAATTCTCCTATTCTTAGATTGAAGGCCTTGTATTTTTGCCATTCAATGAATAAGTCCACCAAGCGAGGGGAGGCGGCTAGGGTGGAGGTGTTGCCTGTGATTTGGATTTGTGTTTTCCAATAGAAGTCACGAGCTACCTTTCCATCCAATGCCAGTCTTGCCATTCTGAGATTGAATGAGTTTGATTCATTGTCCTTAGGACTTGACCATTGATATTGCGCAATGGCGAATCCAGAAACTCTTACATTGTCAAACCAAGATGGCTTTTGGGCAAACGAACTCAACGAAGACAGGGCCAGGATAGCACTTATAAATAGTCTTCTTCTCATATGAATCGTTTGTTTGGGTTTTACTTGTATTCTTTCTTGACCTCTTCCAAAGAGATGCATTTGATGCCCATGTTCTGCATGTCAAACACGTTGTTGGCTGCTACTTCAGGAGTCTTGGCAGAACAAGCGTCAGTGCAAATGACTGTTTCGTAATCATAGCTCATGGCATCGTTAGCTGTACCTCTCACACAGTTTGGATACTGTGTACCTGCCAAAACGACGGTTTTCACTCCCATTCTTCTTAGCATGAGATCAAGATTTGTATGGAAGAAGGCAGAGTTTTTATATTTTGGTGACATGAGATCATCTTTTTCTGGTTTGAGACCATCTACGATGGCACCACCCCATGTGCCAGGCACACAATAGCCAGTCTTGCCATCTACAAACAAAGGAATACGTGGGGCATCAACATCTATACCAGAAGGTCTATGTTCGCGAGTAATCCAAACCACCTTCCAGTTCTTGCTTCTACCATACTCTATCAATTTGTTGATAGCAGGGATAGTAGCCTTGGCACCAGCCACACATAGCTTACCTTTAGGGTCAACGAAGTCATTCTGCATATCGATGACCAAGATTGCTACGTCGTGCTTCTCTACTTTGGCTGTTGGATACTCACTCTGGGCGTGGATAGAAAGTGTTGCCATCGCCATCATTACCATAAAAACAATCTTCTTCATAATTGTTACCTTTAAAAATTAATACTTATTGTTATCAATTCTGGTGCAAAGGTAATCAAAATGTCGCCAAAATTAAACTAAAAACAACAAAGTGTTATCTAAAATTTACAAGAGCTTTTAATATGATACTATTGCGCACTATTTTGGTTGCAAGATGTAAGGCTTCCTGGCATTTTTCCTTACGATTTGAATAAATATAAAAAAGGTACTATATAGATGTTTGATTTGACTCTATATAGTACCTCTTTTAATATTATGGGGGGGCCTTAAAGGTTTAATGATTATTTCTTGTACACGGCTTTCAATTCTTCAATTTTTTCTTGCTATTGCTTCTTGCCATAGAAGGGTCGGCAACATACTTTTGCTGCGGATGCCTAATCATCTCTGGTATCCAACAGAAGAGTTTCTTGCTCTCCAATAGAATTTTGATATTCTTATTTTTGAAAGACTTAGGATTTCTATGAAGCAAAAGAGAAAGTGCTTACCATGGTATATTTCGCCTAATGTACCATGCTGAGCTATATAGTAATGATTAAAAAATAAGTTGGTACATTTCTCATGGGCGAAGCTACAATTCCTTGCCTGAGTGGTACGGCGAGGGATTTCCTTGCTTGAGTGGTACGGCGAGGGCGCCGTACCTCCTATGATTGGCAAGTATGGGTAACTGTAGGAGGTGAACACCGCATAGGCATGTCACCTCCCAAACACATTGTCCTTCGGCGTGTCTTGCGTCGGCGTACCCACCTTCTTCCCTATCAGGCACTCGCCCATGCTTACGCCTTCCACATGCTCGAAGCTGACACCCGTACGGGCACTGCCCACCTCGATATGGTCGAAGGAGACATTGTTTACGGGCTTGGCCTCCGTGCCCTGCAGCACAAGGGCTGCCGCACTCACATCGTTGCACTTCAAGCCGTCTACAAAGATGTTTCTCACGGTGGAGAAATGGTTGTTGTCCTGTCCCTCGCCGGCATAGCGGCTGGTCACGTAGAAGAGGTCTTCCACATCGCCGAAGGTGCAGTTGTTGACAAAGACATTCTCCACGAAGCCGCCACGGTCGGGATTGGTCTTGATGAAGATGCCGCGCTTGCAATAGCCCGCATAGTCGCAGTTCTCCACGATGACGTTTCTCACACCCGACGACATCTCGCTGCCGATCACCACGGCGTGCAAGCCCTTGAAATGGCAGTTGCGGATGATGATATTCTCCGATGGAGAATGGGCGTTCCATCCGTCGTTGTCGCGACCGCTCTTGATGGCCACGTTGTCGTCGCCATTGTCGAAGGACACGCCATCGATGAGGATGTTGCGCGAGCATTCGGGGTCGATGCCGTCGTTGTTGATGAGCTTGGCGTCATAGCGCAGGTTGCGGCAAATGATATTCTCGCTCTTCAGGAGATGGATACACCAGAAGGGAGAATTGGTAATCTTCACCCCTTCAAGAGTGATGCCCCGGCAGTTGTAGAGTTGCACGAGTTGCGGACGAAGCCAACAGCCGTCGCCAAACTTGCGCTGCTCCACAGGCACTTCCTCATGATTCATCTTGCGACTGAGCTGCTGCGCCTTCTTCTGATTGGGCTTCCATGTGGCGAAGGTGGTCATGGCATTGCCGTCGATGGTGCCCTCGCCTACGATGGACACATCGTGCAGACCGTAGCCATAGATGAGCGGGGAATAGTTATAGAGGAATGTTCCCTCCCAACTGGTGCTCACCATCGGATAGTATTTCTCCTCGGGGGCAAACTTGAGAGTGGCTCCCTTCTGCAGTTCTATGCAGACATTGCTTTGCAGCACGATGGGCCCCTTTATATAATAGGTGCCGGCGGGAACCACTATCCTGCCTCCTTCCATCGCGGAAGCCTTCTTGATGGCCTTGGCAAAAGCCGATCGGCAATCAGTCCTGCCGTCTCCCTTCGCCCCAAACTTCAGAACCGACAAGGTCTTGGAGGCCATCTTCGCCCCGGAAATATGGCTGAGGATGCTGTCGCGCAAGGCCGTCCTCCTCTGATTGACAGATGATGCGCAAACCATATCCTGTGCAGAGGCCGGCACCACATTCATCGTGAGAAATGAGGCGGCACAAGCCAGCCCCATAATCTTAGATTTCATTTTCATGCCAATCCTGCATTACTTGACAAACTCAATCTTGCTCTCGTCCCTTGGCTTCGCCTCGGGAGCCTCGTCGGGATAACCCACGGCGAGGATATAGCAAATCTCATAACCGTCGGGAAGGTTGAGCTTGGCGAGATAAGGTTTGCAGGCCTCGCTGCTCTGAAGGAAGCGCACGGGGCCGCCCAGGCAACAAGTGCCGAGCCCCAACGACTTGGCCGCCAGCATCATGTTCTCGCCCATCAGTCCGGCATCCACCTGCCCTCTTCCCTTCGGCGTAGCCACCACGATGATGTTGGGCGCGTTGCGATACATGTTCTTGAAGTTGGCGTCGCGCTTCACCTGCTCAGGGTTCTCCTTCTTGAAAATCTCCGTGGTGCCCTTGATGAAGTCCTGGCTCTCCACCACTCGTACAGCCCAAGGCTGCTGGTTCATGCCGTTGGGCGCATGGATGCCACACTTGGCGATGAGCGCCAGCTTCTCGTGCTCCACGGCCTTGTCGAGATACTTGCGCACGGAGCGGCGCGACATAATCGTCTCTATCACCTCGTTGCCCATCTGGCAGCAGGATTTCTGTTCACTCTTCTGGCAGCAGCTCTGCGCCCGGCTCAGCGACGGCAGCAGCATCAGGCCGCAAACCATCAAGGTCTTCATGTTCATCATACAATTGTCTCCTTATTAGTTTTACCATTAAAAAACATAGCACATTTCATGGAAACATGCTCTTTTCCTTGCAAAAATACAACTTAAATGCGAGAACACCAAACATTATCCGCCAAAAACTTGCACAATCAGAGAAAAACAAGTATTTTTGCAGATATGAACAAGAACTACATATTATCCGCCGACAAAGACCCCATGGGCGCTGCCATCCTCGACTACCAGACATCGGGGAAGGCAGGACGGCTGCGCGTGCTCTCCTCCATGTTCGAGGAAGACGAGATGCCCGTGAAGCATCTCTTCAGGAAGTTTGAGGAAATGCCCGGACTGGAGCAGAAGGCTCTCAGCCTGGCCCGGGGAAAGGTGCTCGATGCGGGTGCCGGTACGGGATGCCATGCCCTCGCCTTGCAAGACAAAGGCTTGACCGTGAAAGCCATCGACATCTCGCCGTTGAGCTGCGAGGCGATGCGGCTGAGGGGCGTGAGAGACGTGGAGTGCATCAATCTCTTCGACGAGCATCTGAGCGGCGGAACCAGCCACCGGGGAGAGTCGCCGTCCGATAGCGGATTCGACACCATCCTGCTTCTGATGAACGGCACCGGCATCGCCGGAAAGATAGAAAACCTCCCCACCCTCTTCAACCGTCTGAAGGCCTTGCTCAATCCAGGGGGCAAGGTGCTCATCGACTCCTCCGACCTCAAATACATCTATGAAAACGAGGACGGGAGTTTCGACATCAACCTCAACGGAGCCTACTATGGCGAGGTGGACTACCAGATGGTTTACAAGAATGTGAAGGGCACTCCCTTCGACTGGCTCTACGTAGACTTCCCCCTGCTCAAATCCATCGCCGAGAGCTGCGGCCTGCATTGCGAGCTGGTGGCGGAAGGCGACCACTATGATTATCTGGCCAGCCTCACACTTTCATCTATATGAACAGACTATCCATACATCTGAGAATGCGCCACTGGGTGCTCATCGCCCTGCTCGCCGTCGTGACGCTCTTCCGAACCATGCCCGGCTGGGGATGGTTCTACACCCGCCACGTCTACCCCCTCGTCGGCACCCTTCTCTCCCCCGTCTCGGGCGTGTTCCCCTTTGCCGTGGGCGACCTCTTCATCGCCGGCAGCATCGCCTGGTGCATCCTCTATCCGATATACGAAATCGGATGGCGGAAGAAAAAGAAAAAAGCGGCGTTCGGAAGAGTGGCGGAATATCTGCTATGGGTGTATGCCTGGTTCTATCTGGCCTGGGGACTCAACTACTCCCAGCCCAACATATTCTACAGGATAGGCATGAGGCCGGCCGAGGTGTCGGAAGCCAAGTTCAAAGCCTTCGCCTACAGATATGCCGACAGCCTCAACTATTATAGCAAAGAGGGAAGAGCGAAGAGCGAAGAATATCTGAGGGAGAAAACTGCCGTAGAAGTCTTGAAAGGATACAAGGCATTGGAGACAGGGGAAAATTCCGCAAAATCGGCAAAAGGCCGAAATCCCTTCATCGGAATCAACGCTCCCTTCAATGATTCCCCTCACGTCAAGACGATGGTGTTCTCCCGGTTCAGTTCGATGGCTGGAGTGACGGGCAGCATGGGCCCCTTCTTCTGCGAGTTCACGCTCAACGGCGAGGTGCGCCCCCACGACTACCCCTCCACCTATGCCCACGAGTTTGCCCACTTCCTCGGCATCGCCAACGAGGGCGAGGCCAACTTCTACAGCTACGTGGTCTGCACCTCGTCGGGCGACAAGGCCGTGAAGTTCAGCGGCTACTATCACATCTTCTTCCACGTCCTCAACAATGTCTACGAGATTCTCGGGGAGAAAGAGGGCGAAAAGTTTCTGAAGCACATCCGCCCCGAAATCATCCAGTTGGCCCGGAGCGACCGGAAGTATTGGATAGGCAAGCGATGCAAACTGCTCGACGATGCCCAAGACTTCCTCTTCGACCTCTACCTGCGCGGCAACCACGTGGCGGAGGGAAGGAAGAGCTACTCGGGAGTCATCGGGCTGATACTCGCCTGGGAAGAGTTTCGGGGGAAACTTTGACCATCATCTCCCAGGCCTTGAAAATTCCACCTGTACGGTTGGATTTTCAAGGCTCACTTAGGAAAAATCACTTAAGTGATAAAAAAATCTCGCTTGATTGGTACGGCGGGGGCGCTGTACCTCCTACAGTTACCCATGCTTGCCAATCATAGGAGGTACGGCGCCCCCGCCGTACCACTCAAGCAAGGAATTGTAGCT
>CAVGLH010000119.1:0-7212 GCA_963630065.1 Bacteroides fragilis
CGTGACCTCCTGCGTGACAGGCAGGCATTCTAACCAACTGAACTAACGCACCAATGATTGACTAAGCATAAAATGAAAACTAGCGGTGCGTACGAGACTCGAACTCGTGACCTCCTGCGTGACAGGCAGGCATTCTAACCAACTGAACTAACGCACCAATGATTGACTAAGCATAAAATGAAAACTAGCGGTGCGTACGAGACTCGAACTCGTGACCTCCTGCGTGACAGGCAGGCATTCTAACCAACTGAACTAACGCACCAATCTAATTACAAATCAGCTTGCTTAACGCTCGTTTTTCATTTGCGAGTGCAAAGGTACTCAAAATATTTGATTTCACCAAATTTTTCTCCCATTTTTTTACAAAAAATATTGAAAAAAATAGGCATCCTCATATCCATCAGCCTTGCAAAGCCACTCTCTCAACACTTTATCTCCCTGAAAACCAGCCGAAACAAGCATCTTGGCCGCTCTTTCGTTGCCGACGGCCACAATGGCATAAACTTGATGCAGATGGAGCACCTCGCGGGCATAAGTTAGCAACTCGCCCACCAAAAGTTTCCCAAGCCCCCTGCCTTGCCACTTGCCAATCACCATGATGCCCAGCTCGGCGCGGAGGTGGCGAGGATCGAAATCCACGAGATCCACGATACCTATCACCTCTCCGTAGGCATTCTCGGCCATCAACCTCACCTGCTTGTCGGCATAGATGTCGGACGAACTGCCGGCTATATAGTCTATCAGCGACTGCCGCGAATAAGGCACGTTGGTGTTGCTCACCTCCCAGTGGTCGCGGTCATTCTCCACCTCATAGATTGTGGCAAGGTCTTCCATCTCCAAGGCCCTCAGTCTTATTTTTTCCATGCTCATTCTTTGCATTATCTTAATTTCTTTATATAATTTAATGTACGCGAACATTAAATATTATACTGGCGCTCGCAAGAAGTTTTTTACCGTGCAGGCCGAAACTTTTCACGCCTCCTCAAACTCGTCAAGCTCCATCGCCCCCTGGCCAGTGATGACCTTGCCGATGTCCCGGCAATAGGTGGCGAGTCTCGCAGCATCTCTCCTCTCCTGCCCGGAGAGCTGTTCCAGCATCTGCTCGTAGCTCAACTCGTCGGCATTCATCAGCGCATACCTGGCCCCCTTTCTGGGTGATGGTCTCACAAACCCCAAACTTTTCCTCAACCTACCCGAAAGCAGCTTCACCAAGGCCAAGCTGGCACTAGCATAGATGGCTCCCTTGATGGGCAGACTCAAGAACAGGGAAGCCCCGGCGTTGTGCTTACGATAGAAGATGAGCATTGCCTTGTAGAAGACGTGGACGTAGCGGAACCCTGACTTCTCCGTACTCTCACCCTTGTAGTGAAGAATGTCGAGCGGCAGGTAATAATTGTGGTAGCCTTCCTCCAAAATCCGGCAGGAGAGGTCGATATCCTCGCCATACATGAAGAAGTCTTCGTCGAGCAAGCCCACCTTGTCGAGGGCTTTACGCCGCAACATGCAGAAAGCTCCGCTCACCACCTCAATCTGGCATATGGAATTCCATGGCAGAAAGCCCATGTAGTAGCGTCCAAAGAGCGGATGAGAGGGCCAACGGTTGGAAAAGCCGGCCATCTTGAAAAAGGCCACCATCGGTGTGGGAATCCCTCGCCTGCTCTCCTTGGCTGGAACGCCAGATTCGGTGAGCATCCTCACGCCGAGAGCCCCGGCATCGGCATGGGTATCCAGGAACTCCACGCAGCGCTGGAGCACATGCTCGCCCACGATAGTGTCGGGGTTGAGAAGTAAGACATACTCGCCGCAGGTGTGGCGGATTGCCAAGTTGTTGGCCGCAGCAAACCCTAGGTTACGAGAGCATTCCAGGAACCTCACCATCGGATAGTCTTCCATGTGATAACGGGAGCGAAGATACTCCACCGACCCGTCCTTCGAGTGATTGTCTACAACGACCACCTCCGCCTCGCAGCCATGGCCGTCACCACCAGAAGTATCCGACGTTTGTTGCATCGTGTCGATGGCTCGCAAGACCGACCGTAAGCATTGGTCGAGGAAGTATTTCACATTGTAGCTGACAATGACAATTGAAAGTTTCAAGAGTTTTGATTTTTTGAGTGATGAATGTTAAGTATCGAATAGGGTCAGTCTCTCTCCTCGGTCTCTTCATAGCACCTGCCTATCGAGGGATAGACAAAAAAGAGACAGAGGAGAAGAATAATGGCCATATAACCGAAGGCAGGCGACATGGTCTGGTAATACATGAACGTATTGACCAGCATTGGCAGGCACAGCATGTTCATACGGGCCATACCCCAACGAAGAAGTGCAGTGCCCTTATCCTCCACCAAACGACGACGAATGGCTTTAAAGCTGAACAGTTTGAGTGCCATGGGTATAGATACGATGGAGAAGAGTTCCATCACCACCATGACAACATAGACCAGCGGCACATCGTCTGCCAGACTGGAAGGAACCAGCAATTCCGTCTCATACAACACCACCATCAGCAGGATGATTGCCAGCATAACGAGAAAGTTGGTCATCAAGATACGTTGAACTTGTTCTAGTTTCATGCTATTTTTTTCCTTTTTTTACCTTTCAAACGGCGTGCGGTTGAGAATGCTACGGCCGAGTGTCACCTCGTCGGTATACTCCAGCTCGTCGCCCACCGAGATGCCACGGGCTATCACTGAGAGCTTTACAGGATAGCCGGCCAGCTTGCGGGAGATATAAAAGTTGGTGGTGTCGCCCTCCATAGTGCTGCTCAGGGCGAAAATCACCTCCTCCACGCCACCCGCTGCCACGCGACCTACAAGCGAGTCGATCTCGATGTCGGAAGGACCAATGCCGTCCAGCGGAGAGATGACGCCGCCCAGCACATGATAGAGCCCGTGATACTGCTGCGTGTTCTCCACGGCCAGCACGTCCTGCACGTTCTCCACCACGCAAATCAACTTGCTATCGCGCCTGGGGTCTGAGCAAATCGAACACACGTCGGTATCGCTGATATTGTGGCACACCCGGCAATATTTCACCTCACGTTTCATTCTAGAGATAGCTGAGGAAAACTGTTCTACCTCCTCGTCGCTACGGCGCAACATGTTGAGCACCAAGCGTAAAGCCGTCTTGCGCCCAATGCCAGGAAGCTTGGCAAACTCGCCAACGGCCTTTTCGAGCAAGGCCGAAGAATATTGCTGCTGCATTCCCCGCTACTAGAGATACACACCGATGCCCACTTTCAGACCCACGGTGGAATAGTTGGAATGATTCTTGAAGCTTTGGTCATAGTAGACGGCTGGTTCTATGGTCACCTGCCTGCCCAGGAAGAAGGCATAGCCTATCTCCACACCGGGCATCAGGTCATTGTAAGACCCAGTATGAGCCAGCTTGACGCCAGCTCCCAGGTAGAGGCCGTTCTGCTCCACGTAGAATCTACCCTGCGCACCGATAGCGAAATAATCCTTCGTCCCCTCCAGTCCAGAGTGGGTATAGTCGAGCAGACCCAGCACCATCCAGTCGTCGGCAAGCATATAACCGCCCTTGGCCTGCAAGCCGATATTGAGATCCTGCGTTCCATTATAACTCAAGTTGAGACCCGTCAGAGACGCGCCCACATACTTCTTTCCACTTTCAAACTGCGCATGGGCCGCTGCCGTAGTGAGCAGGGCCACAGCCAAAATCGCTAACTTTTTCATTTAAACTATTTTTTGATATTTACGATACCATGAGAAGAACCAGACGAGCGCTACCACCAGGAGCACGGCACTTGCCGAATAGGCAACCCCTTTGCCCAAGCCCAATGCCTGCGGCGAAACAAGCAGGAAGGCAGAGCATACCACCGTCATGAAGAGGGCTGGCACCAAGGTGATGATGAAAGGCTTCTTCTGCTGCACCAGATATACGGTCAATGTCCAGAGGGTGAACACCGAGAGGGCCTGGTTGGCCCATCCGAAATACTGCCAGATGATGTTGAAGCCATCAGGGTTTTCCATCTGCCAAAGCAGGATGCCAACAGTAACGGCAAACAGAGGAATGCAGACATAGAGACGCTTGCGCATGGAGCGCTGCTCCAGGTGGATTGCCTCGGCTATAATAAGTCGGGCACTACGCAATGCCGTATCTCCACTGGTAATAGGGGCCGCCACAACACCCAGCAACGCCAGGATGCCACCTGCGGTACCCAGCCAGCTAGAGCAAACTATCTTCACAACGGTAGGCGCATCGAAAGTTTGGATGAGCGACTTGCCACCGTCAGCCTGGGCGATGAACTGCCGAGCCACCTCTGGGTTCACACACTCGCGCCATCCACCATAGTAGAAGAAATACATGGAAACCGTAGCCCAAATCAAGGCTACGACGCCCTCTGTTATCATGGCTCCATAGAAGATAGGGCGTCCCATCTTCTCGCTCTTCATACAGCGGGCCATCAAAGGGCTCTGGGTAGCATGGAAACCACTGATGGCGCCACATGCGATGGTGATGAAGAGACAAGGGAAGATCGGGCTCTTCCCAACAAATGGTTCCGTACCCAGCCAAGCTGGATTTTCATTGAGATTGCCAGCCTGCAAGTTGCTCCACAACTCTGGCAGCACCGGCCATTTCACGAACAATCCTATCATAAGCGCACCCGCCATAAACAACAGCGAGAAGGCAAAGAGAGGATACACCTTGCCAATAATCTTGTCGATAGGCAGCAGCGTCGCAACAACATAGTATACAAAGATAACTACAATCCAGAACATCTTGCTTCCCCAGATGGCATCTGTGTCGCAAATACCATTCAGGATGATGGCTGGACTATACACGAACACCGCACCAACCATCATGAGCAGCAACACGGAGAATACGAGCATCACCTTCTTGGTTTTACCTCCCAGGTACTTGCCCACGAGCTCAGGCAGTCCGGCACCCTCGTTGCGAAGGCTCAGCATACCGCTCATGTAGTCGTGCATGGCTCCGGCAAAGATGCAGCCGAAAATAATCCAGAGGTAAGCCACAGGACCATACCAGGCACCCATGATAGCACCAAAGATAGGACCCGTGCCAGCTATATTGAGGAACTGGATCATAAAAATCTTCCATGAAGGCAGCACTATGAAATCGACTCCATCGGCATGGGCCACCGCTGGCGTAGGGCGGTCGTCGGGTCCAAACACATGGTCCACGAATTTTCCATAGATGAAATACCCCAAGACGAGGGCAGCCAAACTAATGACAAAACTAATCATTTTCTTTATTGTTATTTAAATTTACATCCGTAAGGCTGTGATAAATCACAAGTTTTATAAAATATCACGGCAAAAGTACGATTTTTATTTGAAATACGGAAAAATATAAGTATCTTTGTTGCCAAATTATTAGAATATGCATAGAATTAAGATATTTTTCCTACTTTTGTGTGTTGTCACCACAGCAAAAGCACAGAGCATCATGCTGGCCAACCATGCGCCCAAACATGAAGTAAGAGCCGTATGGCTCACCACCATCGGCGGCATCGACTGGCCCCACTCCTACGCTCAGTCGCCCCTTTCGGCCGAGAAGCAGAAGCAAGAATTCAGAGACATCCTGGACAGTCTAAAACTAGCAAACATCAATACCATACTCCTCCAGACCCGCATCCGAGCCACGACCATCTACCACTCCCAATACGAGCCGTGGGACGGATGCCTCTCGGGATTCCCGGGCAGGACTCCGGGCTATGATGCACTGCAGTTTGCCATCGAGGAATGCCACAAGCGGGGCATGGAACTGCATGCCTGGGTGGTAACCATCCCCGTGGGCAAGTGGAACGCTCTGGGGTGTAAGACGCTAAGGCAAAAAATGCCTGGACTCGTGAAAAAAATCGGGGCCGACGGATTCATGAACCCCGAGGACAGCCGAACAGCCACCTATCTGGCCAACATCTGCCGCGAAATCACCCACCAATACGACGTAGACGGCATCCACCTCGACTACATCCGCTATCCCGAGACTTGGAACATCCGCACGAGCCGGGAGCAAGGAAGACACTATATAACGCACATCGTGGAAAAAATCCATGATGCCGTGAAACAGGAGAAGCCTTGGGTGAAGATGAGCTGTTCGCCCGTGGGCAAGGCCGACGACCTCAGCCGATACAGAAGCTACGGATGGAATGCCTACACCAAGGTGTGCCAAGACGCACAGGGATGGCTCAAGAGCGGACTCATGGACGAGCTCTTCCCCATGATGTATTTTAAGGGCGAGCAATTCTACCCCTTCGCTATCGACTGGCAGGAACAGAGCCATGGCAAAATCGTGGCCCCCGGACTGGGCATCTATTTCCTCGACCCCAAGGAAGGAAAGTGGAACATCAAGGACGTGACACCCGAAATGTACCACCTGCGCAACCTGAGCATGGGACAAGCTTTCTTCCGCACAAAATTCCTGCTCGACAACAAGCAAAGCATCTTCGACTTTACCAAGCGGTTCAACCCCTACCCCTCGCTCATACCTCCGATGACCTGGGCCAGCCAACACATCCCCCAGCGCCCCACGTCGCTCGAAGTAAACCGTCAAGGCAAGGAAATCTGCGTCAGCTGGAGCAATCCTTCCACCTACACCAACGGAACGTCCATCACCACTCCTTATATATATAATAATGTATATGCAAGCAGCGTATACCCAGTAGACACGCAAGACGCCCGCAACCTAGTGGCCACCCGATACCTCGGCACCAAGCTCGACATCAAGAAATCTGACTGTCAAACAATCTATTTCGCCATCACTTCCATGGACGGATATGGCACGGAGAGCCAACCGACACAAGAAATAGCCCAAGAAAACCAATCGGACAGCAGCCTGGTGGGAGCGGCAAAAATGCTGAAATGCGACAACGAGAAGGTTTATCTGGGAGAAACGACAAAAAATCTCAACTCTGACAAGATGCTAGTAGAAACACTGCAAGGAGAAGTTATCCTGCATGACAAAGCTACAGACAATTATCTATCTATCAAACAATTAAAAGATGGATTCTACCGCATCAAATGCATACAAAAGAAGAACATTCTGCACACGCTCGGCACCTTCATCAAAAGAAAAATGAAAAAAAGTTAGAAAAAAGTTGCCGAAAAATTTGGTGGAATCAAAAAATAGTAGTACCTTTGCACTCGCAATTCAGAAATGAAGCATTTAAAAGTTGCACCCTTAGCTCAGTTGGTAGAGCAACTGACTCTTAATCAGTGGGTCTAGGGT
>CAVGLH010000120.1:0-7168 GCA_963630065.1 Bacteroides fragilis
CGCTCCAGGAGGATGCCAGTCTTCTCGACGATGTGGTGGTGGTAGGTTACGGTCAGCAGAAAAAGGCTTCCCTTACTTCCGCCATCACCCAGATCAAGGGTGAGGAAGTGTTCAAGGACCGCTCGGTATCTTCTACTGCCGTGGCCTTGCAGGGTGAGATTCCTGGTTTGACCGTTACACGTACATCTACCCGTCCTGGTGCCGAGGGTGCAGCTTTCAAGATTCGTGGTGATATTTCCGTGAATGGCAACTCCTCTCCACTCATCATCATCGACGGTGTGACTGGTTCCATCGACGAGTTGAACTCCATGAACGGCAACGACATTGAGAACATCTCCGTGTTGAAGGATGCCTCTGCTGCCATCTACGGTTCCCGTGCCGCAAGTGGCGTTATCCTCGTTACCACCAAGCGTGGCAAGGAAGGCAAGGCTCACATCTCTTACAATGGTTCATTCAGCCGTACCATCAATGGCATCCAGAGTCCTTTGACCAACACCTCGGAATGGCTCGACATGTTCTACGAGGCTCAGTACAATGATGCCAAGGTTACTTCGGGCGCCACCGACCCAGAAACCATCCACAAGAACATCAACTGGTGGATATTCAACAGCTTCGGCGGTCCTACCCTCGACGAGACCGACATCGACCCTGAGACTGGCAACCCTACCGTATATAAGGGCGAGAAACTCTTCAACGCTCTCCGCTCAGGCAAGGTCTTGACCTTGAAGAACGGCAACAAGGTAGAGCGTTGGGACCCTACCCAGAACATCATGGACGAACTCTACGGTCAGGCTAGCTCGCAGAAGCACAACATCAACATCTCTGGCGCAGACCAGCGATTCGGCTACAACCTCTCCTTGGGATATGAGAGCGCACGCTCACAGTTGAAGCCCGTGCGTGACGGTCAGCGCAAGTGGAGCGCTCGTCTCAACGCCGACTATAAGGCCACCGAAGACTTCAAGGTTTCTACCAACATAGCCTACGAGAAGCGTCATCGCCAGGCCCCTTCACAGGACTTGGGACAGGGATGGATGGACCAGTGGTTCTGGGCTATCTACAATGAGAACGGCGACCCATACGATACATTCTCTGGCAACCGCAACCCTCTCGGCGGTTTGCTCAACGGTGGCATGTACCACTACTATCTCACCACTTTGCGTGGCAATGTGCAGGGAACTTACGACTTCCACAAGATTCTCAAGGGCTTGACTCTTACCGGCAACGCTGCCTATAAGATGGTGGAGGAGAACAGCCAACATACTTACTATAAAGTACAATATTACGACTGGGTGGGCACTGCAACAGGCAACAAGAAGAGTCCTGGCAGCATGGATCAGACCAACAAGCGTTGGGAGAACATGAACCTCAGTGCCATGCTCAACTACAAGAACACCTTCGCCAAGGTTCACAACGTGGCGGCCATGCTCGGCATAACCGCAGAGCAGGAGACTTACAAGGCTCTGACTGCATCCAGAAACAAGGGACCTCTCTTCGAGGGCTCAGGTTTGGAAGACTTGAACATGTTCCAAGGTGGCGACAACAATGGCGCAAGCGGTGGCAAGACGTCATGGGGATTGCTCTCTTACATCACCCGCTTGAACTACGACTACGACAATCGCTACGCCATCGAGCTGCTCGGTCGCCGTGACGGTTCATCCAAGTTGGCTACCAACCAGCGTTGGAAGAACTTCTACTCCGTATCCGGCTACTGGCGCATCTCTGGCGAGAAGTGGATGAAGAGCCTCTCTTGGCTCAACGACCTGAAGCTCCGCTACAACTATGGTAAGACGGGCAGCGTGGAGGGCATCGGCAACTACGAACGTTACGCCACCATCTCCACAGGCTCTACCATCCTCGGCATCAACCCTAGCGCACACACCACGATGTGGCTTGGCGGCATGACCAGTTCGCAACGTAGCTGGGAGACCATCAACAGCCACAACTTCGGTCTCGACTTCACCTTGCTCAACAATAGGTTGAGCGGTTCGTTCGACTACTTCATCAAGAACAACACGGGCATGTTTATCAGCGTAGAGTATCCACAGGTGCTCGGAGCTACCGCCCCAAAGATAAACGACGGAAAGTTTGAAGCACGTGGTTGGGAGTTCTCTCTCAACTGGCGCGACAAGATAGGACAGGTAAAATACAACGTAGGCTTCAACTTGGCAGATGCTCGCTCTGAAGTGAAGAAACTCACCAACAACGAGAATGTGCCAAACGCTGGTTTGAATTCCAACCGCCTGGTAGGAATGCCACGCAACTCCATCTATGTATATAAGACCGACGGCCTGTTCCAGACGCAAGAAGAGGTGGATGCATACTACGAGAAGTATTATTGGAACGCCGACCACACAGGTCCCAAGGAGGGCAACATCCTGCCCGCTCCCGGCAAGCAGAAGACCAACACCCTGCGCCCTGGAGCACGCAAGCTCGTTGACCTCGACGGCGATGGAGTCATCACTCGCGATGATATCTACTATGCAGGCGACGCAGCCCCTCGTCTCTCCTTCGGCATCAAGGGAGGCTTGGAATGGAAGGGAATCGACTTCAACGTATTCTTCCAGGGTATCGGTAAGCAGAAGATTCTCCGCACAGGTTACTTCTACGCACCTTGGATTTCCAACTACACTCGCCAGAACAACACCTTCATGGGCAAGATGTGGAGCGAGGAGAATCCTAATGCTGAATACGCCATCGCCTCTCGTGATGTGAACTTCAACAAGTGGAACTACGAGAACAAGGACGTGAGCGTAACCAACAACAAGTACATCCGCTTGAAGTCGCTCGTACTCGGCTACACCCTGCCAAAGGCATGGACTGCCAAGGCTGGCATCAACAAGCTGAGAGTCTATTTCTCCGGCGATGACCTTTGGGAGTGGACCAAGGTGAAGGACGGCTACGACCCAGAATATGGCGAGGCATCCAACAGCACCTTTCCATTCAGCCGTCAGATTACATTCGGTCTCGACTTAACTTTTTAAGTGAAGAACGAAGAGTGAAGAGTGAAGAATTCAAATGTTTTAAGACATAAAGCTATTGTCTTAACTTCATTGACTTCTTAACTCCTTTAACTCCTCAAAAACAACAATTAAAAAAGGAAACAATTATGAAATCGACTATAACAAAATTGTTTATGGCTTCAGCCCTCGTAGCAGGTATGACCTCTTGCAGCGACTTCCTCGACAAGGAGCCTCTCTCTGACGCTACCGAAGCCATCGCATTCAAGAACCCTACCCAGTTTCAGCAGGCTGCCGACCGCTTTGTTGACCTGATGGGCGGTTGGGACTATAACAAATGGGACGGCGGTACCGACATCACGGGCCTCGGCTCCAACGGTGGCGGTTCAGCACCAGAAAGCAACGGAAACTGGAAGGACAACTACGACCACATCCGCCAGTACAACATCCTCCTCCAAAAAGCAGAAGAATACACCGGCGACAAGACAGCCCTCAACGCATCGGTAGGCACAGCCTATTTCTTCCGTGGCATGGCTTACTACTATCTGTTGCAGGCCTTTGGCGGCGTGCCAATTGTTGACCATGTGCTCGACGTAAACGACGAGGTGCTCTATGGTCCTCGCAAGAGCCGCTACGAGGTGTTCAACTTCTTGGTCGGCGACCTCCGCAAGGCCATCGAACTTCTTCCTAAGGAGAGTGCCATCGCTGCTGCCGACAAGGGACGCATCAGCAAGGAGGCAGCCCAGGCTTATCTCGGAAGAGTACTTCTCTACGAAGCTACTTGGGAAAAATATGTGCCTAGCATCAACTACGACCTCGATGGCGACGGAACGGAGAAGGGTGCAGGCACAGCCAAGCCTGAGGGTTATCCATCCATTACCGATATGTTGACAGAATCGAAGAACATGTCGAAGGCTGTGATGGACGAGGCTAAGAACAACGGCACTTACGCTCTCTGGAACGAGTGCGACTCTCTGAGCTACTATTATCTCTTCAACATCGACGACAAGGGCGGCAACGTTTCCAACCCTTGGGGAAAAGGCAAGAGCACCAACAAGGAGTTCATCATCTACAAGAAGTACGACTACGACTTGAAGCGTGTGGGCAAGAACATCGGCCATACCGTACAGACTTGGCAGGGCGTGGGCATCAGTGCCCAGTTTGGCGAGTCGTTCCTCTGCCGCAATGGTCTGCCTATCCGCATCAGCTATACAGGCAATATGGCAGATGCCCAGAACAACCCACAGTTTGAGGGATGGGGAACGTTCATTGGCGAGTATCGCAACCGTGACTATCGCTTCGTAGGCTCCACATGGTGTCCAGACCGTGTAAGTTGGGGCAACAGCGCAGAGTACTGCACTCCGCATACCGAGGCTGACGGCAAACCTTATCCAGAGCCATTGGTTGTGAAGAACAATGATGTTTACGACTCTTCCGACCCTGCTTATTCCAGCGTCCGTGGCGTGTTCCATCCAAAACTCCGTGGCAACACCACTTTCTATGGTTACGGTAGCCGCAAATACAACCCGGAGGGTAATCGTGCCGACAAGACCGAGTCGCCCGACTGGCCTATCCTGCGCCTTGCCGAGGTTTATCTGAACTATGCCGAGGCTACTTGCGAGTTGGGCAACGGTCAGATTTCAGATACCGACCTCGACATCTCCATCAACTTGCTTCGCGACCGTGCCCGTGTGGCTCACCTCACCAACGATCTCATCAAGAACGTCTGGGACGCCGGATGGTGGGATTACAACACCAACAAGACCGTTTGCCACAAGATGACCATGCTCGATGAGATTCGTCGTGAGCGCGCTTGTGAGCTGTTCGGCGAAGGTTTCCGCTTGAACGACTTGAAGCGTTGGGGCATCGCACAGATTAACCTCCGTGGCCAGAAGTTGGGTCGCCACGTATTGAACACCGCTTACACCACCAACAAGTGCAACGACAACCAGTACTTCGGCGAGCCTTGCTACTATCCAGAGAAGTATCCTACCCAGTATGGCTTATATGACGAGAGTGCCGGCGCAAGCAAGGACGACCCCGACTATGGTCGCACCATCGCCGTGTTGGCAGAGAACCTGCACTGGGCACCTCGTGATTATCTCGATGCCATCCCATTGCAGCAGATTCGCTTGAATCCAGCGTTGAAGCAAAACCCAGGCTGGTAAGTATAATGTATATTCCATTCGTATTAAATTAAAACCACATTACAACATGAATAGAATATTAATGATATTGGCTTTGTGCCTTACCACTATCACCATGTCGGCGAAAGACCGACTGGTGATAGCCAAAGCGCCAGCGGGCATCGACTTGAAACACGACTTCGAGGTAAAAGCTCGCATTAATGGAGGGGAATGGCAGAACATCGACACCTACGCCTTCCGGGTAGACCGAGTGGCGAACGCCAAGCACAACGTGGAAATCACTTCGGTGGCTAAGTTTGAATTCGAAGGTAAAGTTGAAATACAGGTAAAGAGCATTGCTCAGGATATCAAAAGCTTTAAGATTCGCCCAAGCTCCTACGGAATCGAGGCCAAGCAAGAGGGCAACACTCTGTCATTCTCTCTCGACCGCCCTCGCTACCTCTCCGTAGAAGTGAACGGCAACATCTACCAGAATCTCCAAATCTTCGCAGACAATGTATTGGAGAAACCTAAGCTGAAGAAGAAAAAGGACCTGATGTATTTCGGCCCTGGCGTACACGACCTCAAGGGCGACTCCATCCACATCGCATCGGGCAAGACGGTCTTCATCGACAACGGTGCCGTCATCAAGGGATGGCTCTCCACCTACGGCTCTCGTGATGTCAAGATTATCGGCCACGGCATCGTAATGCCTGGTCACCACGAGGGCATCATGGTGAGATACTCCAAGAACGTTTACATCGACGGTCCGCTCACCACACAGCTCCCCGTAGGCGGCAGCGACTCGGTGACGGTCAGGAACGCCAAGGTGATGAGCTGGTATGGTTGGGGCGACGGATTCAACATCTTCGCCAGCAACAACGTCAACCAAGAGCACCTCTTCGCCCGCACCAGCGACGACTGCTCCACCATCTACTGCACCCGCAAGAACTATCATGGCGGATGCAAGAACATCACCATCAAGGACTGCGTGTATTGGGCCGACGTGGCTCACCCCATCATGATTGGTCTGCACAGCGAGACTCCAGACTTGGAGGAAGTGAGCAACGTACTCTACAAGGACATCGACATCCTCGAACATTGTGAGAACCAGATAAACTACCAAGGCTGCATCGGCATCAACGACGGCGACAACATCTTGGTGAAGGGCGTTACCTTCGAGAACTTCCGCATCGACAACATCCGCAAGGGAATGCTCCTCAACATGCGCGTATGCTTCAACAAGAAGTATTGCACCACCCCTGGTCGTGGCATCGAGGACATCACCCTACGCAACTTCTCTTACACAGGCAATGAGCCCAACATGGGCATCATCGCTGGTTACGATGAGACCCGCAAGGTGAAAAACATCCGCTTCGAGAACTTCTCCATCAACGGCAAGGTTATCTCAGATGACATGAAGGAGAAGCCAAAGTGGTATAAGACCGCCGACATGGCAAACTTCTACGTAAACGACCACGTAGAGAACGTGACATTCTGCAAATAGCACAACAATTACTTACAAACATCTATTCATTATACAAACCAAGGCTGCCTCGAAACGTCGAGACAGCCTTTTTCCTTTATCTTTAGAATGCAATTATTATGCTTTTAGAACTACGTTCGAAGCCTTCGGTTTCTGCAGCCTCAATATCATCTGGATGAAGCTTGGTATCAAGATGCAGAGCGAAAAGCCTACGGCGTAATACACCGTTTTCTCGTCGCCATGGAAGAGGTCGATGAGGTTGCCGTTGCTCTGTGGAGCAATATTACTGAGGACATAAGCCATCGTATTGTTCACCCAGTGCATCAGGATGCCCGGCACGAGGCTCTTGGTGCGATAGTACATCCAGCCCAAGAGCAAACCCATCAAGAGGGCGTTGACAAACTGCGCCGCATTGCCATGGGCAGCACCGAAGAGAGCGGCGGAAATCATAATGGCCACCCAGTGGTTTTTCTTGCTCACCATGCCCAGCAAGGTGCGGAGGATGGCTCCGCGGAATACGATTTCCTCGGCCAATGGAGCGAGGATGCCCACAGCCACGTAGCCCCAAGGTTCCTTCACCAAGCTCTCGAATACCTTAC
>CAVGLH010000121.1:0-7165 GCA_963630065.1 Bacteroides fragilis
TGCCTCGGAGAATCCCGTGTTGTGCTCCTCCATGTGCTTGGCGAGGTCGGCGAGGCATATCGTCTCCTCCACCACGGGGTAAGCATACCAGAGGCCGTTGGCCTCACTCTTCTCGTTGTTGTTCTGTCTCACTACATACTTGATCATAGCTGTACAAAATTTAAAAGAACTACTGCCGACTCCAATCCCTCTCCTTGAGAGAGGTATCTTCGTCGCATAACCCTCTTTGGATTACGCTTCAAAGATACCACTTTTTCCCCAACCGCCTGTACGATACCATACGTTGCGTGAGATAGCGTACTTTATCGGGATTTAGGTGGAGAAGGCAGGGCGGATTCAGGGGGAAAGCATGGACGTTTCCGCCGAAAAGTTGGGTACTTACGGTTCCCCCAGATATTCCACCACCAGTGCCACTTCTTTCGGGGTGAAGTACTTGGCCGACTTCTTGTATCCCGTTTCCTCCAGCTTCCCGGTCAGCTCCGTGTTCCGGCGAATCCACGCCATCAGGTGGTTCACGGCCGAATGGTAGGAGTTGGAGGCCGGGAAGTAAAGCATGGCTAGCTCCGACTTGCCGTATGTCTTGAATTTGAAATTTGTCATAACTGCTATGTTTTTTTAAAAATTATTATTGCTGAAATATTATCCATCTGTACGGTTGGATTTTCAATTCTTGCTTGGGTGGTACAGCGAGGGCGCTGTACCTCCTATGATTGCCTTTTTGGGCAAGGAGGGGTGTCTGTAGGAGGTACGGCGCCCTCGCCGTACCACTCCAGCAGGCAACAAGTTACCCCTCGCTGTACCAAGCAGGAAGTATGGGGCTTTTGATGCGTAAGTATCATCTTTGCGAGGGCTAAGTATGATACTTACGGGCTTGGCCCAAAATGCTTACACCATCGGGTCTGAAGCCTTCCAGTACACTCCTTGGCGATCAGCCGGTTTGATGATGCCATAATCGTGGCACATGGTTCCGAGCATTCTCTCAGCAGTGCGCTTCTTGATGTTTTTCTCCTGGGCCACTCTCAGGAAGTCTGAAGTGCGGAACTCGCCTTCTGGAAGTGCCTTGTAGACGCTCAGCTCGTTGGGCTTGATGTTCAAGCCCCGGTTGGCAAAGGGATTGTCGTTCTCCTTGGCCAGCACGGCATAGACACGGGCAGTGTGGTTGATGAGGCAGCCTACAATCTGCATGGCAGTATGGAAGTCGCGGTCGTCGCACACCAGGGCTCTCTCGTCCTCAGGGAAGAGGTCGTCCACCTTGTTCCACTCAGACAGGCGGCGCAAGGCTGTCAGTATCATTGCATAGCGGAAATGGGTGAGAGCCGTGCGATAGACGAAGGCGTTGATGCCACCGCCCAACATGTGGAACTTCTCGACAAGCACCTTCTGGAATGTGGAACAGAACTCCTGCTGCTGGGCCTTGCTCATGACAAACTGGATGGGGTTGCCCTTTCTCTCCTTCAGCGCATGATAGAGGGGGAGCAGCTCTTCGCCCATCTGCCTGTAAACATCCTCCAGACTGTTGTCTGACTGGGCGAACACATCCATGAACTCCAACTTGTCATCGGGCAGACTGTAGAACTGGAATCTGCTGCCCAGTCCGTTCTCGAACGAGGGGAAGAGGGCCGGAATCTGTCCGGGCGTACAGGTGATGAAGATGGCGAGGCGGGGATTCTCGATGTCGATGTGGAGCTTCTCGCTCACGCGGCTCATCGAAACCGGCTCATGGTGATACGCCTTGCGCCAGAGGTCGGAGATGTCGCCAAAGTCGGTGGTAAGCATGTTGGATATTGTGTCGGCCTCAGTCTCAAAGATGATTCCCCAGCCTCCGTTGGCATCCATGGCCCGGTATTCGGCGGACGACGAACTGTTGCCTGGCAGGAAGGGGTCGGTGTAGGGTGGCTCCTTGGGAGCGGGGCCGCGCTCTGCCTTGTTCCTCCCCTTGCCCTGTGCCTCATAGGCTGCAAGCTCCTCCTCATACTTGGCCTTGGCAGCCTCGTACTCACGGCGCATCTCCATTCTCACGGGGCGCACCAGCAACTTGCTGAAGAGCAGGTCGCCCTTGCGAGTGGCAGCTGAACCATACATGAGGGTATAGACGGGGGCATAGACCACGTGGCCGGCATAATAGCCATAGATGCCGCTGGGGGCATCTACCGTGGCATTGGTGCCGCCCATCACCCCGGAAATCACATTGAGCACACCCAGGAGCATCTTGTCCCTTGTCACGACATCGGGATGGTTCTGGAAGATGGGTTTCAGAAAACCCGGCAAATTTTCCTCTTTTACCTTGTTGGAAAAAGTATTGCCAATATGGCCTTTTTCCGCCACTTCCGCCACTCCGCCAACTGGCGTATCATCTTCAAAATCCCCTAAAATGGGATTATTTTCTATATTTTCCATTCTGTTGGCGGATGGCGGAGTGGCGGAAGTGGCGGAAACTCCGCCCTTCTGCTGCTGTACCTCGCGCACTCTCTGCCTGGCGTTTTCACTGAGGTCGAAGCCTGCCTCTTGCGCCATATAGAAGAAAGTGCCGATTTGGATGCGCCCGTCGTTGGTCTTCACGAAATTGGTGTATTTCCTGTCACACTCCTTGGGGTCGTATTCCGGGTTGAGCTGACTCAGCCTGTGGAAGAGCTCTCTGCCTCTCTCGCCCAGTCCATTGGCAAGGGCGAAGCCCAGGTCTCTCCATTCTGGATAGGGGGTAGTGATGTCGATGTGATGCTCGGTGAGAAAGTTTACAGCTCTCTCCACGTCTTGGTAAGTCTCTTCGGAGGTCGTTTCACCGATGATGGGGGTGAGCGGCTTGTCCATACTGTGCAAAGCCTCTTGCTGATTCTTTGCCTTGTTGTCACTTGCGAACGCATCCAGGTCGAACTGGCTCAGGGCATCCGCTTTATTGATATTCTTATTTGTCATAAAAAATTCTGTTTAAGTAATACTAAAAAAATAAGTTGATACATTTCTCTGGGGGCGAAGAAACAATTCCTTGCCTGCTTGGTACTGCGGGGGGCGCTTGGAGCTAACTTGCTTGAGTGGTACAGCGAGGGCGCTGTACCTCCTACAGTTACCCCTCCTTGCCCAAAAAGGCAATCATAGGAGGTACAGCGCCCTCGCTGTACCACTCAGGCAAGTGGGAGTTGCCAAATCAGAAACTTGAATATATCCCATCAACAAATTGTACCAATTTTTTTTACCGTCACTAAAATAAATTAAAACTTGGGTGAATCACCATGTCTGCATCCCAGCAGAGGAAGCAGGCCGAAGCCACGTTGGCTGGGGCTTTGTCAGCCTCCAGTCCGTAGGTTTGGCGGAGATAGTTGCTCACGGCGCGATACCATTTCTCGTGTGGTCCGCGTGAGAGGTCGATGTGAGTAACCCATTTCACTCCGTCTCCCCTGGGGCTGGTGAACATCAGCATGGTGTCGAAGTAGGGGTCGTTCTCCAACTGCTTCCTTGCCTTCCAGAGGCTGTCCTTTCCTCCGAGGTGGTCGAAGTCGAAGCATAGCAGCCCCGAGTGGTCGATGAGTCCCTGCTGGTTGCGGTAGGAGAAGGTGCCGCTGAATGTGGCGAAGGGCAGTTTGCTGGCCTTGAAGGCCTTCTGCTCCTTCTCGTCGGTGATGCTGCGCAGTTGCTGGGTGAGCAGCATCATCTTCATGGAGTTCATCCATCGGTACACTTCCTCCAGTGTGCCCTCCTGCTTGTAGGGTCTCTGGCTCTCCGCCTTGTTGATGCCAGCGGCGAAGAGGCTGAAATGTGCGGTCTGTGGAGACCATTCGCTCAATACCTTTTCCATTTTTTTTAAGTATTAAAGCGTTGTCCCAGCACTACTTGGGTCATTCAGGACAACTCATGTGGTTCATGCCCAAGCCATCGTACCGTGCTCAGTTTTATTCTGCCGGCTTACATCTTGTTGTAAAAAGAATGCAGCAGAATTCCGATGTATTTTAGAATTCTGCTGCAAAGATAATGTTTTTCCCCATGCAATCCTATGGTGCTTTTATTCACCATAAAAGGACCATAAAAATACCATAAAAATCAAGACTCAAACATGGAATCCAGTATAGTGCGCCACCCCTGCTTTTTCTTCGCAGTGTAAACTTGTGGCAACAGTTTGTACAATTCCTTCTCTTGGAAAAGATTGTTTAATTCTTCTTCTGGAAAATTCTGCCCAGTATTCCCAAGTGTGGAATTCTGGTAGTCATAAATACGTCCACAAAAATAAGCAAGTTGTGATTTCCTTCCTTTCACATTTACGCCATGCCAACAAAAATGGTCTCCTTCTATCTTCATGTACCCTTTTTTCGATGCCATCTTAAAATACGTTTGTGCACGTTGGGTATTTAAAATCTTAGGTAAGTTGAAATTGCCATCCTTGCCAAGAAGGCTTTGTTCTTTTTCCTTTGTGTTCAAATCGCACCTCTGTTTGGGCATATTGGGCGGTATATTAATAGGTATTCCTATAGAAAAGTCAGGAACGGGAATACCATATTGTTTCATAACCATCACGAGATATTCATTCTTAGCTTTTTCGTAGTCTCGTTCTTTTTTCAACATTAGATTCTCTTCCTGCAAGTCTTTCACTAATTCATTGGAAGCAGCAATCATAGTCTCATAGTATTTCTCCATGGGACTACGGTTGGCAAGGCGCTCTTCGCACTTCTTCCAATTAAAACCATTATGTGAAGCTTGCTCTGTCACGTTTATCTTTCTACCTTAAAATTTACAAGATGATTCTGTTGGCGAAATCCCGCTCATAGTCGCGGCTCTCGTCTTCTTCACCAGTGGCAATGTCCTCCAATTTGCCGTGCTTGGGTTGTTCCATAAGGAATCGCAGGATGAAGCAAAACTTCTGGTCTTCGTCAAGTACGATGTAATCGTCAGCTTGTTCCATCAAGGTTGCCGCATTCAGTGCTTTGGCTCCCAAAGACTTGGCCACTCGCTGCATTACCTCGTCGTTGGTGAGAATCGTGAAATCGTTCAAGATGGCATATCTTATGACGTAGAGGTCGTTGCTCCCCACTTCCGGGGTATAATGCTCGTACACCCAGCTCGTCGTCTCATCGTCCTCAGGAAGGTCGACGAACGAAAGAACTCCCATTTCTTCAAGCTCTATGGCTTTCCCCCTTTGCTCCATATCTAAAGTGTGGTGGATGGCATAGAACATGCCGTTCATAAACTCGATGTTTGAATTGTCGAGGAGTCCTTCCAAATTATGGAGTACTTCCAAGTCTGTTATGATAATGCGATACATTTTGCCTCCTTTCTGTCTAAAATTTCATTTATTTCGCTTAATGGCATGCCCAACAATGCGGCAGCCTTGGTTCTGGTCATTTTCAGTTCTCTTACCGCACGCCACACCAACTGCTGGTATCGGTTGGTAGGTTCCGCTTCAAAAGCCGATCTGTCCATGTATTCCTTCAACCCCTTGTTGCGGTTGAGACGTACGCAATAACCGATGTATCGGTTGTCGTTGATCATACCCAGCTCTTTCGCCTTATACATCTGTGCGCTGCAAGATATTCCCCATTCTTTCTGCAACATCTTCAGTTGATCCAGGTAAATCTTTTGCGCTGTACCCAGAATGGAACGAAATACTTCTTCCGGCAGAAGCACCTCCGAGGCGAAGGCGTTGCAGAGATTCTCCAGTTCGCGGCCTTCCAAGTCGTCGGTGTTCATCAGCAGGTGGCCCATCTCGTGGAAGAGTGTGAAGCGGTCGTGCTCCGTGTTCTCGCATTTTTTCAGAATCACCACTGCCATTCCGCCCTCCTTGTAGCACATGCCATCGAAGTCTTTGTTGGCGCTTTCCTGCTCATCGAGCACGAAGACCTTCACTCCCTTCGCCTCCAGCTGCTGGATGGGGGAGATGACGGGTGTGTTGCCCCATCCCATGTCCTTGCGGAATCTCCTTGCCACTCGCCTGGCATCTTCACGGTGGCACACCTGGATGTCGTCGTAGCTGAGCTTGAACGACACCTCTGCACCGAGAAGCTTCTCCACCTCAATGTAGCGTTCCAGCTTGTTGCCGTAGAGTCGCTGTAGCCGCTCCACCTCTTTTTTCGGCATCTTGCTGCGCTTGCGGTAGCGCACCTTGTCGTAGTCCACTTCGACGGCATAGGGTCTTACCAGGTCGTCGGTCATCACCCCCAGCGCATCCGCTATCTTCGACAGTGTCTGGGGGGAAGGTATCATCTCAGCCTTCTCGATTTTCTCGATGGTAGAGGCGGTGACGTCCTCCAGCCTTTCGGCAAATTTCGCTTGCGACAGCCCTCGCATCTTGCGGAAGTCTCGCAGTCGCCTGGCGATAATTTCTTTAATGATATTTGGCGTCATAATTGTATTTTTTTTATCGCATGGTATGTAAAACCACACTTTGTTAAACATTTCCTCTGCAAATGTAGTAAATATTATGCAATCATGCAATCGATTTAGCTACATTAGTGTTTTTTTTAAGATTTATTCAACATTTCTACACTTTTCGTGCCATTTCCATTGCTAAACTTCCATAAAAATAAGGTGCAATGATGGGTATTCGGGAAAATGTTTGTAAATATGCAACATAAGAATGAAATTTATGAATAAGACGGAAACAGAAATATATTCAATAGAAAGTATGCAGCTAAAAGCAAATAATAATACGTTTAGATATTCTGACAGGAAGGAGGCCAAGTTCTTGCTTGGGGCATATCGCTCAGACAAGAACCAATTAGCTTGGTTTCTTGGCGAGCAACCTCGCAGATTTCAGAAAATCTACAACGTAAGATTGAACGACTCTCTATTTTCGCAAAGAAATGGAGGGATAACCCATGTGTCCAAGCCCGATTACATTCTTCTGTATGATTTATCTAGGCATAGCCAAAGGATACCACCTTTTCAAGATATTTGATGCCTTGGACTACTAATCATTCAAATGTTAGCTTGTTAATTTAGTGTAAAAAGCAAACAACGGGTTTTTATTTTCGGAAACTTTTATTATTTTTGCAATGATTAAAAAATAAGTTGGTACATTTCTCATGGGGCGAAGAAACTATTCCTTGCTTGGTACGGCGGGGGGATTCCTTGCTTGCTTGGTACAGCGGGGGCGCTTGGAGCTAACTTGCTTGAGTGGTACAGCGAGGGCGCTTGGAGCTAACTTGCTTGAGTGGTACAGCGAGGGCGCTGTACCTCCTAC
>CAVGLH010000122.1:0-7037 GCA_963630065.1 Bacteroides fragilis
TATTTCAGCCAAATACCCTTGGCCGTCTGATTTAATATTTTTCTAATCTGTATGTAGGAAGGCAAGCATCCCAAAAGGTTCAGGAGACCTACGCTCGCCACTACACCCTCTGCTCCCATATACTTGCCGAGCCACAGCGCCAACGGGATATTGACCACGGTCATGATAAGCGAGCCGTAGAGCTGGAGGGTGATGCATCCCGTGCCGTTCAGCACATTGGAGTTCAAACCGCAGAAAGACATGATGGCAACATACAATGCCACCACTATAATCATCGACAAGTGAATCTCCACTTTGTCGCCCAACCACAATTGGAATACTATCGGATACAAGACGGAGAGGAGCACCAGCAAAGCCATGCATCCGCCATACATCTTGAGGAGTTTCTTGTACAAATTTCGCATCCACCCAAAATCCTTCAGCGTATAGGCATCGGTATAGGCACTCCAGAAAGGAGCTAGGATGATGTTGAACACCATCTGCGGAACAGCCAGATACTTATACACCACATTATATTCCGTCACATACTCAGGGCTGGACACATGGGAAATGATGACATTCATCGTGCCATACAGCACAAGACAGGCTATCTGGATAATAAAGAACTTCAAGCCCAGGCTCAGAATGTCCTTCACCAGTTCCTTGCGAACAAAGGAGAACTTGGGACAAAGATACTTGTACTTTCCCTTGAACATAATCACGCTGGCAACGATATACACCAGCAACGGACAAATGGTGAGAGCCAAAGCCAGATAGAGCAGACATCCCTTCGTGCATAGAGTAAGAATACCTATCACTATCAGCACCAGCACCTGTCCTATCGTGTCCATCATGGATGATAGGGCATTATACTGCAAGGCGAGGAGTATCGTGGACAGGGTCTTGGCCACGAAGGTGAAGCAGCTGAATGCCACCACGATGCGTACCGTCTGCAACACATCCTCATTCAGTTCCGGCGACACATTGAGCAGACTTGCCCAATTCACCCATCCACATCCTATCGTGCAGACAATGGCAAGCGGCACGAATATCAGCAGCAAGCAGCAATAAGTGGTGCTGACGTATTGCTGACATTTCTCCAGATTGCCCAATGCCAGGTTTTCGGTGAGTCTGTTTCGGAGTCCATTACCGAAGCCCACATCAAACAGTCCTATCCAGCTCAACACGGAGGCGACGGCGAGCCATACGCCATACAGTTGGCTGGAGACATAGCCGATGGTGAGAGGAACCAGGATGAAGGAAGTGGCCATGCTCACTCCCTTCAGTCCAAATGTCCCGAAGATGTTCTTCTTAATCAGTTGGCTCCGCTCCGAGCCGGAATGAAAGAATGACTTAATCTTGGATATCATCTATTGGTGTTTTGGGGGATAAATACACTGCGCCTGCAGCTCCTCATTCATGAAAGGAGCCATTTTTTCCAATGGGGCAGAACTCATCTTGCCTGTTTCCTTGTCCATAAAAGATGCTGATTTCGGGAAAAGAGTCTGCATTGGATGCATCTTGATTTCACAAATTACAGGGCCTTCCATATTCAACACCTCATTGATTACAGACTTCAGACTCTCATTGTCTGACACGCGGAAGAACGGAATGCCGTAGGCGGCACTTATCTTTTCCATATCAGGGCATACCACGCCACTGGCAGGATTAGAACCCGTAAAGTGACCGTGGAAAAATGACTTTTGGGTGGTCTTAATGGCAAGATAACTCTCGTTCTCGATGACAAAAACCTTCAATGGCATCTTGTAAGTCACCAAGGTCTGAAGTTCCTGAATGTTCATCTGGATAGAGCCGTCACCAGTCACACAGATAGTCTTGCCATTGATATTGCTTACACATGCTCCAATGGAGGCTGGCAAACCATAACCCATGGAGGCACAGCCTTGGTTGGCAAATACTCTTACACCTTCTTTTACCTTCATCGCCTGATAAGTACACGTGTAAGCTGTTCCGTTGCCAGTCACCACTACGTCTCCACTCTTCAACTGCTTAAAAAGTTCGTCGGCAAACTTGTAAGAGTTGGCATAGCCTTCCATGTCGGGGTTATCGTCAAACAAGGTAGGCAACTTCTTCTCAATAGTTCGTCCCCACGCTCTCCAATCCTCAAAACCAGGAGTAGAGAAGGAAGACAACTTGCTAGCCAACTTGTCCAAGAACTCAGAAAGATTGGCATGGATGCGCAGGTCGATATTCAAGGTCGGCTTCACCATCTCGGCGGCATCCACATCCACCATCACCTTATATGCCTTAGGAGCCAAGAGGTCGTAGGCATAACTTACCTGACGGATGGAGAGACGTGTACCCAATACTATCAAGAGGTCTGAGTTCTGCACCATGATGTTACCTATACGGTCGCCGCAGATGCCGGGCTTGCCATAGCAGAGGGGATGGTCGTACCAGATGATGTCCGAGCCGCTGATGGCTGTCACCACAGGAATCTGCAGTTGTTCGGCAATCTTAATGAATTCCTGTTCTCTCTTGGCGAGACGCACACCATTACCTACATAGATGACAGGCGACTTTGCTTTTTCTATCTTAGACAGCAATACCTCGATTTGCTTATCTATCAAAACATGGTCGATGTTGTCTTGAATCTCCGACGGGTCGAACTCTCGCATGGTTGATTCATCCACCATTGCTCCCTGAATATCCAAAGGCACGTCTACCCAGACAGGGCCAGGGCGACCGTTCAAAGCGATATAGATAGCCTTGTCGAGTTCATACTTCATGTCCTTCACATCGGTGATAGTAACACAATATTTGGTAATGGACTGCACCATCGACTTGATGTCTGCCTCCTGGTCGCCCAACTGACGAAGGTTCAGTTCAGGACAAGCGGCAATAGTCGTAGGCTGCTTCACTTGACCGGAGATATAAAGTCCGGGAATGGAATCGAGCCACTGTCCGAGGACACCAGTAATGGCATTGGTGCCGCCAGGACCTGTTGTTACACAAGTGACAGCAAGATGACTGCTTGCACGATAGTATCCCTCATTAGCCATGGCCGAAGCCTGTTCATGATGGTTACAGATATATTTGAGTCCCTCGGTATGGCCGATGGAGTCGTTCAAGTGCATTGCACCACCGCCAGTCACCAAGAAGCAATGATGGATGCCATGCTTCTGCACCAAGTGCTGGAAAATAAAATCAGAGACTTTGAGAAGGTTGTCTTTAGTGGATTTTTCTTTGCTGTCCATATTGATGAAGTTTGATGAATTTGCAACATCAAACCTTCATCGTATGAACTTACTCTCCGAACAATGCTTCTTTCATCTCGTCTTCATCGAGAAGGGGGATGGGGCACTCAATCGGTTTGTTGTATTCAAGCTTCGGCGAAACGGTGGTTAGACCATCTATTCTCACCTCTATCAGATTTGATGCGCTTATTGTTTGTTTCACTTTTTCTTCGTCTTGCAGATCAGCCTCCGTTACCAAACCATAGCTCAGTCCATAGGATTCCGCCATCAACTGAATATTGGGCACCAAATATCCGCCTTCTGCCGTAGTTCCTGCCATCCTGTCGCCAAAGTACAGATGCTGGAATTGGGTTATCATGCCGAGTGCCGAGTTGTTCATCACAATCACCTTTACATTAAGGTGGTATTGTGAGATGAGCATCAACGACTGGACAGATATATGGAAACCTCCATCGCCACAGAGTGCATAGACGGTCTTGCCTGGATGGGCAAAAGCCATACCTATTGCCGCAGGCAAGGAATAGCCCATCGGGGCAAGACCTCCACTTGTGAGGAACTTCATTCCCGGCTTCAGGTCGACGGTCTGCGCTGCCCACATCTGATTTTGTCCTACATCAGTGGTAACGACATCGCCTTCTTTTGTAAGGGAATTCAAAAGCTGGATGAAATGGTAAGGAGCCTTGTTTTCTACAAAACGTTCTATTTCATGATTTTGATTGTATTTGTCTTTTGTTCTAATAACATAGTTGAGCCATTCGTCATGGATATTGAAGGCCGTACCCTGCAATGCTTTCAGGAAGTCAAAGACACTGGCATTGACGTTCAACTGTCCTTTTATCCTATGACAGGTCAGTTCATTGGCATCAATGTCAACATGAATGAATCTTCCATTGGTCAAGAAGGTGTCTATCTTGGCACCCGTCTGGCGAGTGTCGAGGCGCGAGCCCAACACTATGAGTAAATCCGCTTGCGATATAGCAATATTGGCACAACGGTTGCCATAGCTTCCCACCATGCCGATGTAATACGGATAGGTCTCATCTATACTGCCTCGGCCCATCAGTGAGGTGACTACTGGTATTGGGTTGTCTTGAAGGAATCGTTCCAAGACCGGTTGCAGTTGCTTTTCGAGACAGCCGCCACCCAACAACAACATCGGGCGGTTTGCCTTAGCAACCAATCGCTTGATTTCTTCTACAGGAATTTCCCCGTTTGCCGTTTCTTCATTTGGAATGAATCCTTTCAGCTTGTCAGGCTCGATATCCGTGCGCTGCACATCCATCGTGATATCCAGCAGAACTGGACCTTTACGACCAGACATGGCAATATGTATAGCCTTTTCAAGCTCATAGCGGAGCATGGAAGCATCATCGACCAAAGCCGCATATTTTGTGATAGGCTGGACGATGTGGATGATGTCCGTCTCTTGAAAGCCTTGTTGGCGCACAGGCTTGTCATACTTGTATTCGTATGAGTTCACCTGCCCTGTTATATAGAGTACAGGGATAGAATCGAAGTAGGCATCGGCGATGCCTGTCATCATATTCGTTGCACCCGGTCCGCTAGTGGATATGGCACATCCAGGCACACCCTTCCCCAAGGCATATCCCTCAGCCGCAATAGCTGCAGTCTGCTCGTGATATGTCTGGACGAAGTTTACCCCCCCCGAATTTCCGAGAGAGTCGACCAAATGCGTTATCATTCCCCCTATATAGCCAAAGACGCAATCCACGCCTTTTGACTGGAGAAACGTAACGATATAATCAGATGCTTTCATCTTGATATGATTAAAGTTTGAATGATTCAATAGTTCTTCGGAATCCCTCGGCAACGGAGATTGTCGGGGTGAATCCCAATGACTTTAGTTTTGTGATGTCTGGAACGGAGACGGACAAGGGGCTTTTCATCTTCACTGTGCGAAGGTCATCCTCCAGCATCTCTATCCTTACCTTCAAGCCCAGCTCTGGATAGAGGTTGACAAGCGTTTCCGCCAGTTGCTTGATGGATAACGAATTGGCTTGCGAACCGACATTGTATGCCTCGCCATCCTCACCGTCGAGCAACACCTTGAAGAAGGCGACTGTCGCATCGGAGATGTAGCAGAAGGCACGGACGGCATCGCCCTTGCTGCGCAACACGATGTCGTGATGGTCGAGGATGTTCTTGGTGAAATCGGCAAAGACGCGACCGTCGTCCAAAGTCATGCCCGGACCATACGTGTGGAACGGACGGACTATCTTGGCATGCGTTTGGTACTGGTAGTTGTAGCAAGCGCAGAGGTTTTCACCTTGCCGCTTGCTCTGCTCATAGCAGGAGCGCACACGGAGAGGGTCAACGAGACCGTATTCGTTTTCCACGTTGTAGCGAGGAGTGTCAAATACTCCATATACTGCACCGCTGCTGAAAAACAGGTATCCAAGACTCTTGTCCTTTCGGGCAAGTTCCAAGGTATTCACTGTTCCCTCTACGTTGGCGGTAATCGTCCCGACAGGGTCTACGCCATAATACTTCGGACTTGCCTGACTGGCTGCATGGATGACATACTGCATCGGAACTTCAAGCTCAATCGGTTTCGTCACGTCCTGCACGACAATGTGCAGATAAGGATTTTCAAGGCAATCTTGAAAGATTCTTTCTGCCTTTTGTCTGTTGCGTACCAAAGCATACACATGGACATGAAAACCTCGACGGCTCAGTTCCAACAATGTAAATACAAGATAGGACGGAAGCATTCCGTTGGCTCCTGTAATCAGCACGTTGGTGTTACGAAATCTTTCCCAATCTACGAGTTCGTTTGCAAGGATTTCCTTGACATCATTTTCTATTATTCTATTCATAGTCATTCGTTCTGTTTTGGAACGAATGCGCTGTGAATGCTTATTTCATTTTTTCTATCACCTTGCGAAGGCTCTCGTCGAAGTCGGAATGGGGTATCTCGCCAAAGGTCTTTTCAAACTTGTCCACATTGCCCGACATCAGCATCACTTGGTTATCCCGGAAGGGGATGGCACCGAAATGGATTTTGATGTCCGAACCTGTGATTTGCTTGATTTTGAGCAACACATCCTTGATGGCTATCTCGCAACGGGGTTGCGACATATTGTAGATACCCGACTTTCCTTTCACACCGAACGTCTTGGCGAGTGCCTTGGCAAAGTCGGAGGCATAGAGGAAAGCGTAGACCTGTGTGCCCTCGGTGGTATCAAGGTCGCTGTCTCCTTGCAGACAACTCTTCGCCACGGAATAAATCATTCCATTTCGGCCGTTGTCGCCAAAGACAGTGAAAATCCGAATCCACTGCCACTCGATGCCTTTGCTTTCGCAATAGTCCCGAAGGAGTTGGCAGACCTTTATCTTGTTCTCACCATATGGCGTGAAAGGACGAAGTGCGTCTTCCTCGCTCACCCGCTTGGTATAATATCCATACTCCGCCTGACTGCCCATCGCAATGATTTGCCGGTAGGGGTACATCTCGAACAGATTCTTAGAAAACTGAAAGTTCGCATCCTGCGCACATTCGTCTTTTCGACAATCGGCTCCTAGCCCCCCCCAAGCTGTATGAACTAAAATATCTGGTTTAAAGGATTTTACGGCAGTAGAAAGCGTATTATCATCGCTTATCGCCCACGTAAGTTTCGACTCTTCCTCTTGGGTGAAAGGAGAGACAGAACTGTTCCGCTTCAAGGCCAACACTTGATGACCTTGCGAAATGGCTTCGCGACAAACAGCAGCACCCACTACTCCCGTAGCTCCTGTTACAAAGATTTTCATTTGCCTACATATTTATTGATTTGTTCCACGCAAAGACTGTACACATCCTCGTCCTGATAACATTTGTAC
>CAVGLH010000123.1:0-7010 GCA_963630065.1 Bacteroides fragilis
ATTAGTCTTTATTTGACCGTGCAATAGATGTTGTCTGAAGTCTTGCGGGTAGGATAGAGCTTGATGGAGGTTCCCTCTGCAGAGAGGTTGTCGCCGTTCAGTACCAAGTTGCCAAGAGATCCGCCGAGGTTGATGCCCCAGTCTGCGTTGATGCGGAACTTCCAGCCGTTGGCTGTCACACCTGGATTGCTGGCCTCATAGCAGTACTCATCAGCGTTCCATGTCATCTCTGCATCACCGCCCCAGCCGTTGAAGTCGCCGATGATGCCCATGGTCTCCACCTTCGTTGCCTTGATGCTGCCACCGCCGAGACTTACCTCGAAGTAGTATACACCTTCGCCAGCGCTGACACCGATGTTGCCACCTTCGTCAGTGGCAGCACCATCAAATGTGGTGAATGTACCGGAGTTGATTTCGTTTTCGTAACTGCCTGCCACACGCTGGAACTTGAACTGGTTGCCCCAGCCATTGGGGTCTGCGCAATAGATGAAGCCCGTGTAGGTACCGTTGTCCTCGTCCGTGAGGGCAAGCTTCTGTTCAGCGTTCGTCCAACCGTCAGTAGCACCGATGAAATAGATGTATGGATCGTACTTTACCTCCTCGATGGTATAGGTGTAGTCCATCATGTTGAGGGTCATCTTGTACTTGCCAGCCTTGGCAATCTTACCTGCCTGAGCCTCGGTGTTGGTCAGTGAGCCTTCTGTACTTTCGTCGCCGTCCACCTTGGGACCCACCACGCCGTCAGCCCAGATGTCACCGGCATCAGCACTTGTCTTGGGAATAATCTTCCAGTACTGGTTGTCGGCAGTAGTGGTGAACGAGATGGTGAAGGTTGGATCCTCATATACATCCTTTCCGCTCTGGCTGAAAGCCTTCATGCCCTCGGCACTCCAACCGCTGATGTCGCCATTGTTGAACATATCGCCCACGAGATAGTAGCCGCTGTCGATGAACGGAGCCTCGGGAACCACCTTCACGGCGAAGGCACTCGATGTAGCCATCTTGACGGATGTGCTGCCATTGTTTACCCACGCTGCGAGAGTGGCTTCGATGTCACGCTCCACAGGGCGCTTGCCGTATGTGCTGGTGACATAGGCTGCCAAGTCGAACTTAGCCATGTTGCCGTTGGCATCGATGTCGAAGGTCTCGTCGCCGAGCGTAATCTTGTAGGCAGGGGCATAGGCGGCATCCGATGCCGTGGGGGCGGTGATGTTAGCCACCTTCACACTGTCGGTGGTCACGTCAGCCAGGTTGATGACATCGACGGATGTCACACTGCCGTTACCGAAAGTCACGGCATCCTCTTGTGCGTTGGACTGTGGTGAACTCCAGTCTGTGTAGTCACCGGTGCAGGCTACCAATGAGGTAGCCAGCACGAAAAGTGATAATATATATTTTTTCATATTATATATTCTTGTTTGGGTTATTGAAGAATGCAGCGATAGAAGCGGGTGATATCGTTGTAGATGACGAGATATTTACCTGCGGGGAGCGAGATGTTGGCGCCGTTGTTAGTACCATAGCCATAGCCATCTCCTGCGGCTGTGAAGCTGACGGGACCGCCTGTGTTGTAATCCCAACTGCCAGCCTGCTTGAACTTGAAGCCCTGCCCGTCTGCCACGGTGATGGTGGTGTACCAGTCGTGGTTCTTTGCACCGTCGAAGCTGAAGCATGGAGTCATTTCATGGTCTGCCCAGTCATCGCCATACATGTCACCTGCCACGCAGATGGAACCGTATTCTGTCACGTTCTCCTCGTACTTCTCTACACTGAGGACATCCTTCGCAGTGTTCAGAGTCACGGTGTAGTAGCCGGGCTCTGTCACGGTGATGTTGCCTGAGCCACCGTCGTTCTTGACGAATGAGCCGAAGGCGTCGCCCTGTCCCCACTGGTAATCCCAGCTGTCGGGAGTCATCTTCAACTTGAAGCCGTTGCCTGCCAGGTAACCTGTCCAGGTAATCTCGCCCTGACCCGTCTTCTTGTCGTACTCGTAGTCGGCAACCGTCTGCATCGGGATGATGCTCTCGCCGATGCCTGAGCCCCACTTGCCGTCACAGATGTCGCCACCGATGAGGTACCACAGCTCTGGGTCTGCGCTCTTCAGCTCGATGTAGTAAGGAGCGGCATTGATGGAGACCACGTTGGAGAGTATCTCCGACTTCACCTCCTGACTGGCGTTAGCCACATAGGCGCGGACACGGAACTTGATGTTCTGTGTAGCGGGAACCTCAGACTCGTCGAGCCAGCCGTTCACCTTCTCGATGCCCTTGTCTATCTCTTCGCAAGAGATGTCGGCACTGCAGGTGGTGAAGGTCTCCGACATGGAGATGTAGTTGGCACCTGTGTTGTCCTCTGCGTCCTCGTCATACTTCTTTGTGAACTCCCCGGAAGTGGAGAGCTGTACCTCGTAGGTTGCCACCACGGGAGCGTTGGGGGTGGTGAATGCAGGCTGCGACCAAGTGAGGTTGATGGTCTTTGACTCCTTCAAGTCAACCAACGCCTCGCCCACGGAGGGAGTGTTCACGGTGAACTCTGTGGGAGTCACCAGCGTGGGGTTGGAGTCGTTGTCGTCTTTACATGATGTGAGTGCTACTATCGTAGCAAACACCATCAATGTATAAGAAAATATCTTTTTCATAATTCTGTTGCTTTAATTAAAGATTAATAACCGGTGTTCTGTACCAGGTTAGGATTGGCATTCACGTCTTCTGCAGGGATAGCGAAGATGTTGCGGTAAGAGGCGAAGCCTACACCGTTCTGCACGCCGCCTTTCCAGTCCCATACATAGCTGCTGCTTGTGAACAGGTCGTAGCGAACCAGGTCGGTACGGCGGAAGCCCTCGTAGTAGAGTTCCCTTGAACGCTCGTCGAGAATCTGGTTGAGGGAGTACTGTGTCTGTGTGACAGCCTCTGCGCGCTGGCGGAGCTGGTTGATGTAGCCCGTACCCGCGGAGGTCGTTGTGCCGCCGTTCAGGCGGGCGTCAGCCTCGGCAGCTATCAGGTAAGCCTCTGCGGAGCGCATCAGGAAGTAGTCGGTATCCACAAACTGTGAGTTGTGGGGCTGACCGCCGTCCGAGTAGGTGTTGCGGAACTTGGCAACGGCATAGCCTGATGTGTATTCGCCAGGATTGGTAACCACCAACTCGCGGTCCTTGCCATAGATGAGGGCACGGTCGTCATTGGCTGCGAGAACCATATCCTTCACGCCCACTGCGGGAGCATCACCGTTGGGGAAGAACTTGGCAACGAACTGGCTGCGTGCGCGGTTACCTGCCCAGAACTCAGAGGTGCCGTATGTGCCGTCCTCGTCCATGTCTGCCTTCCAGCAACTTGCCATCAGGAAGAGGGATGTACCCCAGGAAGTGGTGGTCACGCCGTCCTGCAACAAGGGGAGGATGGCTTCCTGTGAGGCTCCGTTCTCGCCGTTGTCGCCCATGAAGAGCATCTGGTAGGCTGTCCAGCCGTTCTTGCCTGTGGTCCAGAGCTTGTGAGGACCGTTGATGACCTTCTCGGCATATTCCTTAGCCTCGCTCCAGTGGGCTGTGCCTGTGTAAACCTCAGCATTGAGGTACATACGGGCGAGGAGCAGGTTGGCTGCATCCTGGTCGGCACGGCCGTAGCCTTCGTCAGTACTCTTGCGGGCTGCGGGTGTCAGCATGTTGGGCAAGCACTCTTCCTTCAGTTCCTTCTCGATCCATGCGAAGAGGTCTGCGCGCTTGATCTGTTCAGGAGCGTTAGCGGAAATCTCTGTGGTGAAAGGCACGTTGCCGAAGCAGTCCATCAGGAAATAATAGTAGAGGCAACGCAGGAAGTGTACCTCTGCCACATGAGAGGCGTCAGCGTCTGCACACACGTTGAGATAGTGGTTGCAGTAGTCGATGCCGGCATACAGACGATAGTAGAAGCCCTGGAGCATCGGATGAGAGGCATCCCACTGTCCGTAGTTGAAGGCAGGGATACCGGTATCACCCCATGAGCAGATAGACTCGTCCGTAGTCAGTTCGTTGGCATTGAACATCTGGCGAACAAAACCTGTGGTACCGCCGTCGAGACCGTCGATGTCGCAGTCGCCGTTGGCACCTGTGTTACCAGCCATTGCCATGTTGGCGTAGCACTTGGTGAAGAGGGCAGCCTCATTGACCGTCATATTGGTGGAGGGGTCAATGGGGGTCACGTCCAGGTCGCCTGTGCAGGAACTCAATCCCATCGACAGCAGTGCGACTGCGGCGACAGGAGCTATATTCTTGAAATATTTGAAGTTCATATCTTATATGCTTTAAATTGTTAGAAGTTGATGTTCAAACCCAATGTCATGGAGAATGGACGTGGATAGATGGTGTTGTCGATACCACCGAACACCTCCGGGTCTGTGCCGTCGTACTTGGTGAAGGTTGCCACGTTGGAGGCTGTCAGGTAGATGCGTCCGCCCAAGCCCTTGTAGTTGGCACCCTTGAAGAGGTTCTCGAAGGTGTAGCCGAGGGTGATGTTGTCGAGCTTCACGAAAGAGGCGTTCTGCACGAAGTAGTCGGAGAGCACGTGGTCGTAGGTCTTCCATCCGAGATTCTTGGCCGTTGGCGTGGTGTTCTGGATGTAGCTGAAGGATGAGTCGTAGCGCTTGTCGGTGTTGATGTAGCCGGCCAGACGGTCGTTGTACACATAGTTGCCGAAGCTGCCGCGGAAGTTCACACCGAAGTCCCAGTTCTTATATTGTACGCGTGTACTCAAGCCTGCTGTGTAGGGAGCGGCAGGGCTCTTGTATACATAGAGGTCTTCCTCTGAGATCTTGCCGTCGCCGTTGCGGTCCACATACACACCCTCGATAGGCTTGCCGTTCTGGTCATATACCTGCTGGTAAACATAGAAGGAGTTGGCGGGGTTGCCCACCTTCTGCACCTGTACGGTATTACCTGTACCTGAGGAGATGCCGCCAGTCTTCACCACGGAACCTTCGCCGGTCAGCTCGGTGATTTCGTTCTTGTTGTAGGTGAAGTTACCCGTGATTTCCCACTGCCAGTCTGTCGTCTGTATGGGGCGAACGGTCACGGAAGCCTCGAAACCTCTGTTCTCCAGTGAACCGATGTTGGAGGTCACCTGATTGCGGAAGTTGGAGCCTGCTGGCACGAATGCCGTGTTGATCAGGTCGGTGGTCTTGCGATAGTAGTAGTCGAAGCTGGCGCTCACGCGGTTGCGGAACAAGGATACGTCGATACCGCCGTTCCATGTGGTGGTAGTCTCCCACTTCAGGTTCTCATTATATGCGTCAGGACGGGAGAGCAGACCTGAGTCGTTGGTGCCGATGATGGGATAGCGACCGTTGGTGTTGTTGCTGTTCTCGTTGTAGGAGGCAAAGTAGTTGTAGTTGCCGATGCCGTCCTGCTGGCCTGTCTTACCCCAACCGAGGCGGAGCTTCAATTCTTCTATCTGCTTCACGTCCTTGAGGAAGTTCTCCTCGTTGATCTTCCATCCGAGAGCCACTGACGGGAAGGTTGCCCAGTGCTCCTTGAAGCGTGAGGAACCGTCGCGACGCACGGTGGCTGTCAGCATGTAGCGGTCGAAGGCGATGTAGTTGGCACGGCCGTAGAATGAAACCAAGTAGCTTTCCTGCTTCCATTCGCTCTTGCTGTAGGAGTGATAGTCCTTGTCGCTCATGGCTGCAATCTCAGCCGCGCTCTTGCCCATCACGGAACGTGTGTCGTTGTAGAGGCTGTTGCCCCAGTACTTGTTGTGGCTCCACTCGTAACCTGCCATGATGTCGAAGTGCTGGGTCTTGGCGAAGTCCTTGTAGTACTGCAGGTAGGCGGAGTATACGAGGTTGTACTTGTTCTCCTTGCTGAAGCCTGTGTTGCCGTAGTAGAAGTTGGTCTGTCCCCAGTCGGCATAGTCGGTGTTCTGCTTGCCGTTCGACCAGTCGCCGGAGAAGTTCATGTGCAGACGGAGGTCTTCGAAGCCGTGTACCTGGTAGTCTGCCTCGATGTTGCCCATATAGTCGAAGGAGTTGGCGCGGTCGTTCTTCTCGTTCAGGAGAGCGACAGGGTTGCTCACGGCATTGGAGTTCTTGATATAGGGATAGTTGGAGTCACCGAGGGTGGCACCACTGTCTGTCCATGTGAAGTAACCGCCGAAGTTCTTGTACTTCTCGTCGCTGCTGAACACAGACTGTGTGGGATCCATACGCACGGCTGCGGAGATGGCGTCGGTGTTGGCGTAACGGGAGTGTGCGTACATGAACTTACCGTTGATGTTGAACTTCAGGTGATCCTTCAGGAAGGAAGGATTCAGGTTCACGCTGGCGGTGGTACGCTGGTAGTTGGATGTCTTCAGCACACCGTTCTGGTCGGTGTAGCCCAGGCTCACGCGGTAAGGCATGTTCTTGATGCCGCCCGAAACGGTCACGTTATGGTCGGTGCTGATGGCTGTGCGGTAAATCTGGTCCTGCCAGTCGGTGCTGGCGTTGCCCATCAGCTTGGCGGCATCGGAGTCCTCGCCATAGTAGCTGTTGATGAAGTTGCGGTACTCGTCGGCGTTCAGCACGTCCACCTTCTTGCTGACAGACGAGAGCGACACGTTGCCGCTGTAGCTTATCTGCGGCTTCATGCCCTTGCGTCCCTTCTTGGTGGTGATGATGATGACACCATTGGAACCGCGCGAACCGTAGATGGCTGTGGCTGAGGCGTCCTTCAGTACGGTGAAGCTCTCGATGTCGTTCGGGTTCACCATACCCAGTGCGTTTGGCGCACCCTTGATGCCCTGGTTGTCCATCGCCATACCGTCGATTACGATCAACGGGTCGTTGGAGGCGTTGAGTGACGAACCGCCGCGAATACGGATGGAGGCGCCGCCGCCTGGCGTACCGCTGTTGGTGGTCACGTTCACACCGGCAATCTTGCCCTGCATCATCTCCTGTGCGGAGGTAACGAGGGCATGGTTTTTCTCATCTGGCTTGATGGCTGTGACGGAACCAGTCAGGTCGTTCTTCTTTGCCACACCGTAACCGATAACCACGACCTCATT
>CAVGLH010000124.1:0-6991 GCA_963630065.1 Bacteroides fragilis
TCACGATTTCGGAGAAGGTCTGTATTCCCAAAGGATATCTCTTTGAAGCCATAATCTTTTCTTTTTTACTGCAACCTTTCTGATGCAAAGATACGACTATCCTTTGGAATACACAAATAAATCTATAACTTATTTGTCCATTTATCGTTGCAAATGTACAATAAGCACAAACTTTGCACGATTCTATTCATTTCTTTTCCTGTTTTTCCGTACCTTTGCCACATCATCACAAGTGATGCCCTCCAAGCAACAACAATCATAAATAACAAAATAACGAATATGAGAAAAATCCTTTTGTTGCTCACGCTCATGATCAGCATCTCAGCGTCAGCCAAGAAAACCATTCCTGTCTTCATCACGGCAGGACAGTCGAACACCGACGGACGGATAGGAAACGAGTTCCTGCCCGACTACATCCAGCAGAACAAGTACAAGCACTGCTACTGGTGCTACAACAGCGGCGCTCACAGCATGGACGGAAAGTTTGAGATTTTCTGGCCCCGCATCATCAACAAGAACAAGCCCGGCCGATGGACCTACGATGCCGTAGCCTACTACTGGCTCGAACAGTCGCTGAAGGAAGACTTCTATGTCATCAAGGAGTCGCTCGGCGGTACTGCCATCGACACCAGCTGCAAGAGTTCGAACAAGATGTACTGGTGCGCCTCCCCCGAATACCTCGACTCCGGGGCTGCCTCCGACAAGGGCGGAAAGAGCCTGCTGAAAGCCCTCTGCGAGAATATCGACCTAGCCATCGACAACAGCCTCTCCAAGATAAAAGGCGACTATGAGTTCAAGGCCATGCTATGGCACCAGGGCGAGAGCGACCGCCACGCCAGTGGCAAGTATTACGAGAACCTGAAGGCCGTCATCGCCTACATACGCCAGCATCTCGTGGAGAAGACAGGCAACAAGAAGTACGCCCAGCTCCCCATTCTTCTGGGTGGCATCTCCCACAAGAGCCGAGGATGGAGCCAAGGAGTGGAGGACGGACAGAAACGCCTGCAAAGCGAAGACCCGAACGTATATCTGATAGAGGTTCCCAACGCAACCCTCCAACAAGACATCATGCACTTCGATGCCGCCGGCGGAGAACTGCTGGGCAAGAAGATGTACAACAAGTTAGTAGACCTAAAACTGGCTGGCAAGAATGCCAAACATGTTTCCGTAGAAGAGTGACATTACAAGCCACATACAAAATCTGTCTTCCATGCGTGGAAGACAGATTTCACCCTTATCCAATTTGAATCTTACAGGCTTTCCAACAGAATACAGTCTAGTTTCGGGACTAATGTGAGTGGGCTGTAAAGCTTGACGGTATTGTATCCTGCGTTGAGCCGGACCCGAAACGCAGCTTCCTTGAACACGACTTCCTTCTTGCCCACAGCTTGCGTGCCCGTATAGAAGTCACCGTTCGGCACACCATTGACATCAACCACCATCCTGAGGCGAGGCTCATCCACGTACCTCACCTTAAGGAGATACGTGCCGCCCTTGTCGCTCCACACATTCTTCCACAAAGCATAGCTGTCTTCCTCGCCACCTACATTCGCCACGCAGATGCCGCCGCTCGCCCCTTCCACGGGTACGTACTTGACAGGCATCTTCCGCTTTCCCAAGTCATCATAGGCAGAGAGGTACGCCCACTCCGCCTCATAGCGAGCAGCCTCCAAGCGCATCTTCGCCTCCACCCTCATCACCCGAATGCCATGGGCGGGCACCTCAACTTGGATAACATGGGAAAGAGAGCCATCGGCGTTTTTCACTTGTCCCACCTTCACAGCCTCATGCCTAATGACATCCGTGGCCTTCGCCTTTCCACCCAGTTCCAGTTCCTCCAAAGGCACGGAGAAGGACACGATGGAATCAGAAGGATTGTAGAAAGCCACAGCCCTCACCGTTCCATGTTTCTCCTCAAGGTCTTTCACCATCACATAGCCCTCGCCCTGACGCATGGCCGCATAAGCCTGCAAGCCCAACAGGTCTTGGTTGATGGCCAGCAAGTCCTTGTTCTTGAGCAAGGCGAGGGAGGATTCCTTGAGCGAGTTGAGGTCACAGCCTATGAGCATCGGCGAGCTCATCATGCACCACATGCCCACGTGTACCTCTTCCTCATTTGGCTTCAGCCCTCTTCCTACCTCCAGCATGTCCATATCGTTGTAATGACCATCGCCGGCAAAGGCGGAGAGATACATATTCTTCTCGATGATATTCTTAATGCTCGACCACCGCGGACGGATGTCGGGACTGATGCGCCACGAGGTGGCCATACTCCTTGCCCACGTGCCCGGGAAAGCCCAACGGCAGATATTGATGCTAACGGGGTGGCCAGCCTCCTGACGGATGGCCTCGCAGATGGCTTTGTAGCGTTTCGATTCCTCCAGGTCGAGCCACGTGCCTGCACCGCAATAGTCTATCTTGATGAAGTCATAGCCCCAATCCCGGAAATAAAGTCGGGCATCCTGCAACTCATGCCCATACAAGCCCGCCCCGAAGCCGTTCTCGTCGTTGTCGTAGCGGGAACCGCAGGTGTTGGCTCCGGCATCGGAATAGATGCCGGCCTTCAGTCCGAGACTGTGGATATAATCTGCCACTACCTTCATGCCGTTGGGGAAACGCTTGGGGTGCGGATGCATCAGTCCTGTGGAGTCGCGCCACCCGAAGAAGCCGTCGTCGATATTGACATGGCTGTAGCCCAAGTCCTTCAATCCCAAGCGCACCATAGCATCGGCCTGGGTGCGGATGAGCGAGTCGGAGATATTCACATGAAAGGTATTCCAAGAACTCCACCCCATAATAGGTGGAGTGACTTGGGCGCAAAGCATGGAGGGGAAAAAGACTGCCCAAACACCAGCAACAAGATTTTTCATTTTCATCGTTTTTGTCTTTTTGACAGTTAGTTTATTTCTCTTTGTCTGCTAAAGAAAATCTGCAAGTTCCCGAAAGCACTTTCTTTTGTCTCCCGTCTGGCATGACCAATACGACAGAGGTGACTTTTCCTGATTTGACTAGACACTTTTTAGAGGACTAAAGTTATTCCCTCTCCCATTTACTTCAGATACTTGGCCAGCGGACTCTTCATCTTCTTCAAACCCTTGGCCACGCACTTGGCATTGTGCTGAGCACCCTTGAGCGAGGTATGGGTATGATCCTTCTTGTAGTAGTCTTTCACCTTTTCCCTGCCAATCTTGTCGTAGGAGTCGGCGGCGATGTTGTGGAGGTCGAGGAAGGCGACGCCCGTCTCGTCCACCACCTCACGATACCACTTGCCGTAGGTGTCGTTCCGTCGCTCCATCTTGCCTTTAGGCCACTCGTTGCGAGGGGTCAGGGAGACGAGGATGGGGGTGGCGCCCTTCTCGCGCACGTCCTGGATGAACTTCTTCAGATACCAGCCGAAGGAATAGACTACCTCATACTGACCGTTGTCGAGTTTGTAGACGTGGCAGGTGTCCTTGGCGCAAGCGATGGAGCCGCGCGCCTTCTTGTCGACCATCGAGCAGATGTCGTTGTGGCCGAACTCGATGAGCACGTAGTCGCCTGGCTGAAGACTGTTGTACACCTTGTCCCATCGGCCCTCGTTGAGATAGGAACGACTGCTGCGGCCAGCCTTGGCTGCATTCACACAGGTGATTTTCTTGGGGTTGAAGATGGTGTAGGCTTGCGATCCCCAGCCCCACATGCCGTCCTCTTCCTTGTCGGCGTTCTTCACCGTACTGTCGCCTGTGAAGAAGACCACGGGCTTGCCGGGCTCGCGCTTGAAGTCTTCGGTTGGCAAGGCCACGTTGACCATCATCGCCTGCAGGGGAGCCAAGTTGGGATCCTTGCTTTCGGCCAATCCCTCGGCGGCAGAACGGGCGTTCATCATCGCTCCAAAGCGGGAGGTATGGATATGGTCGGTGAAGAAATGATATTTTTCCTTCCAGTGGCCATAGCTGTCGAGCTTGTCGGCTGAGATGGAGTTCAAGTCCACATAGGGCACGCCTTCCTGCTCGGCCACCTGCTTGGCCCAGAGTCCGAAGGTCTTGTCTACCCTGACAATCTTGTCGTTCTCGTCATAGGCATCGCGAGGGGTCAAAGACATGAGGATGGGGTGTGCGCCCAGGGCCTTGCAGTCGTTGATATACTTGCGCATATACTCGCCATAGGTGTAGACCGTCTCCTTCACGCCCGTCTCCTTGATGGTCACGTTGAGCGAGTCCTTGCCGATGCCGGGGATGCTGGCACGGGCACGACCACTGTCGTAGGGGCCGTTGTCGTTGTGACCGATGGAGATGATTACCCAGTCGCCCGCCTTGATGCCCTTGCGCACATCGGGCCAGAGGCGGTTGTAGAAGGTGCGGCTGCTCATGCCGCCGAGGGCCTGGTTCTCCACCGTGATCTTGTTCTCGTCGAAAAACTCATGCTCGTAATATCCCCAGCCCCACTGGCCGTTGTTGCCATTGCCCAGCGTGCCGTTGCGCATGGTGGAGTTTCCGATGAGGAAAAGCACAGGATTGCTGCCCTTGCGGCTCGTGCCGGGGGTGATGCGGGCTGTCATCGCCTTGTTCAGGCTGTCCGCAGTATTGTCTATCACTTTGTTTACGTCTTCCATCGGCTTGGCCACCTGTGCGAAACTGGCACTCGTTGCAGCCATCAATGTCATTGCTAATACTATTTTTTTCATTCTTTTTATTCTTGATATGATTATAATACTCTTGGGGGAGTTTAAAGGAGTTAAGGAGTTAAGACAACAGCTTTTGTGGCATATGCCCTCTTTTTACCTTTTTACTTTTTTACCTTTTTACCTTTAATCTACTTTTTTACCTTTAATCTGCTTTCTCTGCATAGTCGGGCAGGTAATAGCCGAGATGGGGAGGCTGGTTGTAGCTCACGTTTTGCCAGGCGATTCCCATTCGATACACGTGGTCGTGCATCAGAGTGGGCACACGGTAGTCGGTAGGCTCATTCGTGGTGAAGATATTCAGATGCGAAGCATCGCTCTCATCCCAGTAGATGACTTCCTCGCGCCAGTCGCCGAAGAGGTCGGCCTGCAAGTTGGGGTTGGCCTTCGACCAGTTGCAACTCACACTGTGGCCCATCTCGTAGAGCTGCTTGCCGTTGCTCAGCGGCAGGGCTACGGCTTCCTTTCCATTCCATTTTTGGAGATAAGGAGGAAAATGCGGTGGACGGCCATTCGCCAAGAGCTCGTCCTGCAAGTCGCCATCCCAATAGATTCGGAAGTTCATCGCCGGCATTCTGGAGAAGGGTTTGAAGGCACGCTTCTCGTTGTTCCCCAAATCCTCGGAGTCTTCTTTCTGCGAAATGGGCTGTCCCTTGATATCCCTCACGTAGGGCGTATCGGCACTCCATAGCTCGCAGCCGCGATGGTTGGCATCGATGTCAGCAGCAAGTCCTCGCCCCGTATCGTCCTTATCGTATGTTCTGAGCAAGATTTCTCCCGTCTTGGCATCACGGAGGTCAGAGCCGTAGGGATATTCCTCGTGTACCATGAACAATTCCAGTCCAGGGCGGTCGGGGGCTAAGTCGCCAAGATGCTGTGCGTCTCCATGTCCCAATCCTGTGGAATAAAGCAAAGAACCATCATTGTTGATAGCTGCCGAACCGTAAGTTATCTCGTCACACCCATCACCATCCACATCAGCCACAGCTATGTTATGAGCACCTTGCCCATAAGCGGACGGTTGTTGCGGAGTTACCGAAGCATGAAGCCATTTGGTAGAAAGCTGCTTTCCGTCAAAATCCACAGCCCAAAGATAGGCTCGGGTATAGTAGCCACGGCACATAACGGCACTCGGACGCTTGTCTGCCCCATCGAGATAAGCCACACAAGCCAAATAGCGGTCGCCACGGTTGCCATAGTTTGCCTTATCGCCCCAAACCGAAGAATAGGCAGGATAACCATTCTCCAAAGACTCGCCCTCAGCCACTTGCGTTCCTACACCGAACGCACGGTTTGGATTATACCATACGGTATGAATCGCCTTGCCGGTAAGTCCGCTAAAAACCGTCAGCATCTCTGGTCCGGTCAAGATTCGACCTGCATTGTTGCGATAATCGGCGCTATTATCTATTTTTTTTATGTCAGTATCGGTAGCAGCCTCACTCACGAATTTTCCTTCTCCATCCACGGAACCAGCCGACGTCTTGCAGATCATCTCCGCCTTGCCATCGCCATCGAAATCGTAGACCAGGAATTGGGTATAGTGAGCACCAGCACGGATATTCTTTCCCAAGTTGATGCGCCAGAGTTGCTTGCCATTGAGTTTGTAACAATCGAAGACGACATCTCCCGTATAGCCATCATGAGAATTGTCATGTGAATTGGAAGGATCCCATTTCACGATAAGTTCATACTCACCATCGCCGTCCACATCACCCACACTGCAATCGTTGGGTGAATAAGTATAAGCACGTCCATCGGGAGCTACGCCTCCTTCTGGTCGGTTTACTGGCAACGACTGATAGAGGTCGGTCCACGGCTTCACCTCACGGGACAGCTCCCTCTTGGCAGATGCATCCATCTTAGGCTCCTGCTGATAGGTGACAATGCGATACACATCCTTCGAAGTGCCTTTTTTATCGATAAAGTTGGTCTGGCGGATATGCTGGGCTATCACCTTGCCGTTTCGCTCCACATAGAAGCAGGTGGCAGCAGAATCTGTGCCTAGCAATCGCCAACTCACAAAGATACCCTTGTCCTTCGCCGGCAAAGCCACGACACCTCTATCCAACCGTTCCATCTGGGTATACGGTGTTTTCTGTGCCACCATATAGCTTGGCGACAACAGACAGAACACCAAAATCGCACTAAATAATCTTGATTGTTTCATTCTTGGGCTTTACGATTCCTTATAGTTGTTTTTACCAAATTATTGCTGATTTGGATTTGTTATTGCAAAAGTAACCTATTTATTCCATGCATAACTTTCAATATTGTCCAAATACCTTTAATATTTATCCGATATAGGTATTATGGACAAATATTCACATT
>CAVGLH010000125.1:0-6960 GCA_963630065.1 Bacteroides fragilis
CGTACCTTTGCATCGTCAATAAGACAAAAGGTTATTAGGTTTTTAGGTTAAGATTGTTAGTTGTTTTTTTAGGTTATTAGTTAGTAAGGTAATTAAAAGATTGTTTATTCAAGGACGACAAAAAGGTTATTAGGTTTTTAGGTTTAAGATTGTTAGTTGTTTTTAGGTTTAGTTTGAAAAGGTAAATTAAAAGATTGTTTATTCAAGGACGACAGGGATATTTTCAATAGGTTAGTTAAATTAAAGGTAAAAAAGAAACGTATGGGATTAACAATGATGATTGCCTGGGCAGCGGCTTTTACCGCCTCGGGCTACTTGATGGAGAAGAACTTGAAGAAGTAAATCTCCAAGAGTTATGAAAAATTTGGGAATATCACATTGAATGTGCGCAATTTCGATTTGAATCGAGGTTGCGCACTTTACTTTTATGAAAAAATACACCGATTTATTTTGTATTACCAAGGAAAAATCGTAATTTTGCAAAAGATTATAAAGAACAAGAAATATGGCTAGACACCCACTTTGGAACAATGAATATTGGCTCTTGCTGCTCCAGCTGTACCTACGGAAGCCCATCGGAGTGAAACCCTTGTACTCCAAGGGAATCGTAGACTTGAGCCTGGAGCTTCACATACAGCCCGAATTCCTCCGCCGCCAGATGTTCAAGCTTCAGCGCATGACACCCCCCATCCAGCGGCTCTGGGACAAATATGCCAATGACTCCAAGCTGCTGGCCCACGACATCAAGATTCTCCGGAAGATGAACGGATGCGGCAACGCCACAGACTTCTTCGACGGTGTGGAGGTGAAGCAAACATTCGAGAAAGACTGGGAACCCCTGCCCCAAGAGCCTTCGCTCAGCCTCGTGAAGCTCACCATCATCCTAGACCTCTACTTCCAGCTCACCCCCGTGGCCATGGTGGCGGAAACCCCAGAAATCATCGACCTGGGAAAACTCATCAAGGTTTCGCCACAGGTGGTGGAAGAGGCCATGCTGGCATTCCAGTATTGCGACCCCTACCTCAACCGACAACAAGCACCCGAAATTAACGTGATGGAACCCTGCAAGGAAATCTGGCACAGGTATGGAAACGGAAACCCCGACAAGCTGAACCAGCTGGCTGCCAGCCTGGAAGAATACTACAAATAAAAGAACAACAGAAAAACTCAAAAGACAACTATGGCTCAAAAACTCATTCAGACACAGGCACAGAAGCTACAGCAGCTCCAAAAGCTCTCCGCCCAGCAAATGCTGCAGGTGAAGCTCTTGGAGATGCCCCTCACCGAGCTGGAGGAAAGCATCAACGCCGAACTGGACGACAACCCCGCACTGGAGAGCGAGAACCCCGACGACATGCTCAGCGAGAGCTACGACGGCGACTCGCCGCTGGCAGACAACCCGGAAAGCGGCAACAACGACGAAGACTCATACGAGACCCAGTCGGAGCAGGAGGAAAGGAAAGACGAACTGGACCAGGCCCTGGAGAGCATCGGACAAGACGACCAGATGCCCGACTACAACTCGGAAAGAAACAACAACCAGAACGCCGACTACGAAGAGATGGTGTATGGAGACACCACCTCGTTCTACGACAAGCTGAAGGAGCAGATGGACATGCAGGACCTCAGCGACAAAGAGCGCGACGTGTTGGAATACCTCATAGGGTCGCTCGACAACGACGGACTGCTGCGAAAAGACCTGGACAGCATCTGCGACGAACTGGCCATCTACCACAACATAGACGTGAGCGAGAAGGAAGCGGAACACGTGCTGCACATCCTGCAAACCTTCGACCCCGCCGGCATCGGCGGCAGAAGCCTGCAGGAATGCCTGCTGCTGCAAGTGAAGCGGCTGCCCAGCGGTGTGCTCCACAAGACCATGGAAGAAGTGTTCACCGACTATTTTGAGGAATTCACCAAGAAACACTGGGACAAGATAAAGACCGGACTGGAGCTGAACGACACCCAGCTGGCCACCCTGCGAGACGAGATAAGAAAGCTGAACCCCAAGCCAGGGGCCTCGCTGGGGGAAACCATGGGCGTGAATATGCAACAAATCACCCCCGACTTCATCATCGACACCAACGACGACGGAAGCATCACCTTCTCGCTGAACCGCGGCAACATACCGGAGCTCACCGTGTCGCCCTCCTTCACCGACATGATCGACACCTACCGGAAGAGCAAGGCCAGCATGAGCCGCAGCGACAAGGAGGCCCTGCTCTACGCCAAGAGGAAAGTGGAGAAAGCACAGGGATTCATCGAGGCCATCAAGCAGCGCCGCCACACACTCGTGGTCACGATGAAGGCCATCATCGACATCCAGCGACAGTTCTTCCTCGACGGCGACGAGGCCGACCTCAAGCCCATGATACTCAAGGACGTGGCCGACAGGACGGGACTGGACATCAGCACCATCTCCCGAGTGAGCAACGTGAAGTATGCCCAGACCAAATGGGGCACATTCCCCCTGAAGTTCTTCTTCACCGACAGCTACACCACGGAGAGCGGCGAGGAGATGTCCACACGCAAAATCAAGATAGCCCTGCAAGAGGTGATAGACAAGGAAGACAAGAAAAAGCCCCTGAGCGATGAAGCCCTCACCAAGGTAATGAAGGAGAAAGGCTTTCCAATCGCCCGCCGCACAGTGGCCAAATACCGTGAACAACTGGGCATCCCCGTGGCCCGACTGCGCAAGTAAGCCCCCGCTGCATGGAGAAGGAGACAGAAAAATTTGAGAGAAATATTATATGTTAGTATGAAAGAGAAGAATATCATTTTGACAGCGCGCATCATGAGCATGGTGTTCACGCCGTTCTACCTGCCTATGATAGGACTGGTGGTCTTGTTCATCTTCAGCTACATGTCGTTGCTGCCAATGGCATATAAGCTGCCGATGCTGGCCATCGTCTATCTGTTTACGGTGGTGGCACCCTCGCTGCTGATACATCTGTACCGCAGGGTGCAAGGGTGGACTTCGCACGAACTGGGCAGAAAAGAGCGGCGCATCGTGCCCTACCTCATCTCCATCCTGTGCTATTTCGGCTGTTTTTTCTATATGGAATACCACAACACGCCCCGCATCATCAGCATCATCGTGGTGGTGGCCCTCGCCATCCAGATGGCTTGCGCCTTCATCAACGTATGGTGGAAGATCAGTACGCACACCGCAGCCATCGGCGGAGTGGCAGGGGCCTTGGTCTCCTACTCCATCGCCTTCTCTTTCAATCCCCTCTGGTGGCTCTGCCTGGTGCTCTTGCTGGCCGGGGCGGTTGGGACGGCTCGCATGATATTGCGCCAACACACGCTGTCGCAGGTGGTTACGGGATTCCTGGTGGGCATCATGTGTGCCATCATCGTGATATAAGAAACTTTTAATATACAGAAGATATGAAACCATTAGTTAGCATTATCATGGGCAGCACTAGCGACCTGCCTGTTATGGAAAAAGCATGTAAGTGGTTGGACGACAACCAGATTCCTTTCGAGGTGAACGCCCTCTCGGCCCATCGCACTCCTGATGCCGTAGAGAACTTTGCCAAGGGAGCCAAGGAGCGTGGCGTGAAGGTGATCATCGCCGCCGCCGGTATGGCCGCCGCCCTTCCTGGTGTCATTGCCGCCTCTACCCCGTTGCCAGTCATCGGCGTGCCTATCAAGGGTATGCTCGACGGTCTCGATGCCATGCTCAGCATCATCCAGATGCCCCCAGGAATCCCCGTGGCTACTGTTGGTGTCAACGCCGCCCAGAACGCTGCCATCCTTGCCGCTGAGATGATTGCCCTCGCCGACGAGGAAGTGGCCAAGAAGGTGGAGGCCTGGAAGGCCGGACTGGGCGCCAAGATTGAGAAGGCCAACAAGGACTTGGCCGAGGTGAAATACGATTATAAGTGTAATTAAATGGTAGATTTATTCAATTATAGCCGTCGCCCGTCGTCGGTGGTTCACATCGGAGCACTCGACATGGGTGGCGACAATCCCGTGCGCATCCAGTCGATGACCACTACCAACACCAATGATACCGAGGCCTGTGTACGCCAGGCCGAGGAAATCATCAAGGCTGGCGGCGAACTGGTACGCTTCACCACCCAGGGTTCCCGCGAGGCGGAGAACATGAAGAATATCAACGCCGGCATTCGTGCCGACGGCTTTGACACGCCGCTCGTGGCCGATGTCCACTTCAACCCCAACGTGGCCGACGTGGCTGCCCTCTACTGCGAGAAGGTGCGTGTGAACCCGGGCAACTATGTAGACCCGGCCCGCAAGTTTATCAAGCAGGAATATACCGACGAGGAATATGCACAGGAGCTGCAGAAGATTGAAGACCGCTTCGTGCCTTTCCTCAACATCTGCAAGGAGAACCACACGGCCATCCGCATCGGCGTGAACCATGGTTCGCTCTCCGACCGCATCCGCAACCGCTACGGCGACACCCCCGAGGGTATTGTGGAGAGCTGCATGGAGTTCCTCCGCATCTGCAAGAAAGAGAACTTCAACGATGTAGTTATCTCCATCAAGGCTTCCAACACGGTGGTGATGGTAAGGTCGATGCGTCTCCTGGTGAGCGAGATGGAGAAGGAAGGGATGAACTATCCCCTCCACCTCGGCGTGACCGAGGCCGGAGAGGGCGAGGACGGAAGAATCAAGAGTGCCGTGGGCATCGGTGCATTGCTGGCTGATGGCATCGGCGACACCGTGCGCGTGAGCCTCAGCGAGGAGCCGGCAGCGGAGATTCCCGTGGCTCGCCATCTGGTGGACTATATCGGCAAAAAGCAGGGGCAGATGATGATTCCAGGAGAGGCTTGCCCGTCGTTCGACTGGCTGCGCCCTGTGCGCCGCGAGACTCAGGCTGTAGGAAATGTCGGAGGCGACAACGTGCCCGTAGTGGTGAGCAACCGCATCCATGGCGAGAGCACCGTTTGCGACAACGCTGACTGCAAGCCCGACTATATATATATCGGTGGAAAAATGCCCAAGCAGTTTGTGCCCGGACAGAGCTACATCGTGGACTATAATGTATATGATACTTTGAACTGCAAGCCTGAGACCACAGGTTGCAAGCTCTACCCCATCTTCCCTGCGATGGCCATGCCGCTCATCGCCAGCATCAAGGCAGACGTGAAATTCCTCACCCTCCAGTATGGCACTCCTTCGGCAGAGTATCTCGCTTGCCTCAAGGCCCATCCCGAGGTGGTAGTGGTCTGCGTGAGCAATCACCAGAACCGCCTGGGCGACCAGCGAGCCTTGGTTCATGAAATGATGAACCAAGGGGTGAAGAATCCTGTAATCTTCGCCGAAATGTACCAGCACAGCAAGGAGGAGAAGAGCGACTTCCAGCTAGAGGCGGCAGCCGATATGGGAGCCTTGATGATCGACGGCTTGACCGACGGCATCTGGCTCATGAACGACGGCGACATCCCTGCCCAGACCATCGACGAGACAGCTTTCGGTGTTCTGCAGGCCGCCCGCCTGCGCACCTCGAAGACTGAGTACATCAGTTGTCCGGGTTGCGGCCGAACCCTCTACGACCTCCGCGAGACCATCGCCAGGATACGCGAGGCCACCAAGGGCATGAAGGGCTTGAAGATAGGCATCATGGGCTGCATTGTGAACGGTCCCGGCGAGATGGCGGATGCCGACTACGGCTACGTGGGTGCCGGCCCCAACAAGGTAAGTCTCTATCGCAAGCAAGTGTGCATAGAGAAGAACATCCCGCAGGAAGTGGCGGTGGAGCACCTGCTCGCCCTCATCCAGTCAGACAAGGACAAGTAACCAGTTAAGAAAGTAAGGTTTTGATAGATCGTTGTTACATAGAGATTACCAATACTTGCAATCTGAACTGTGACTTCTGTCCGAAGCACCACCGCCCCAAGAGACAGTTGTCTGAGGGGGAGTTCGACTTGCTTACGGAGAAGGTTCGCGGGAAAGTATGTTTCCTCTATTTCCATCTGATGGGCGAACCTTTGCTCCATCCCCTGCTGCCACAGTTCATCATGATGGCGAGGGAGAAGGGCTTCAAGACCGTACTCACGTCCAACGGCACCTTGCTCCACCGCTGCATGGAACTCCTCGACACGCTGCCCCACAAGATCCAACTCTCCCTCCATTCGCATGAGAGCAATGAGCGGGGAGAACTTGCCGAGTATATGGAAGAGGTGATGCAATTCTCCACGCAAGCAGCCCGGAAAGGCACTTGCGTGGTGCTGAGACTCTGGAACCAAGGAGGCAGGGACAGGGAGAATGAGGAGGTGATGCGTCTCATCGAACTGTATGTGCCGAAGCCCTGGAGGGAACGCCCCGACGGGTTCCGCCTGTCCGACAACCTCTACCTGGAGTTCGACAGAAAGTTCCAGTGGCCTGACGCAGGAACGAAAAGGGTAGAAGAGAGTGGACAGAAAGCGCAGTTGTATTGCAAGGCGTTGACCAAGCAGATAGGCATCCTCTCCGACGGCAGTTTGGTGCCTTGCTGTCTCGACCATGACGGCGACGTCATCCTCGGCAATCTCTTCAGCCAGTCATTGGAAGAAATCCTCTCTTCCCCCCGTGCCTTGGCAATGACAGAGGCCTTCAAGCATCATGCCGCCTCTGAGAAACTCTGCCAGAACTGCGAGTCAGCACTGGCAAGAAACAGTTTCAGGGGGAAGGCAAGGAGTTAAAACTTAAATATTAGTATTATCTTTGCAGTGCAAAAGAAGAATTATGGATTCTTCGTAACGCAAAACTCATAATAACATAATCAAATATGGTACAGACAAATCCGTTTCTCATAGAAGGCTACTTGTCTCCAGACTACTTCTGCGACAGAGTGGAAGAGACAAGCCTGCTCACCCGCCACATCACCAACCGATGCAATGTGGCGCTCATCGCTCCCCGCCGCTTGGGAAAGTCGGGGCTCATCTACCATTGCTTTCAGCAGAAAGAGATATGTGAACAATACCACTGCGTCTATATCGACATCTATGA
>CAVGLH010000126.1:0-6952 GCA_963630065.1 Bacteroides fragilis
GCAACTGCAAGGCTCCGTCCATGTTGTTCTTGCGGATAAGGGAACCCATACGGGCGATGGCTACGTCGCCACGCTCGGCGAATATTCCGTCGAGATAGTTGGGCAGCAGGTTGTCGTATAGCCCCACCTTGATCTCCTTGTTGGGGATGTCGAGGGTGTAGAGGGTGGTGTCCCTGTCGTAGTCCTTGATGGTGACGTATCCGCTCTGGTAGAGCAGGGGAGTGATGGTCTTCATCTTCTCCGTCGGTGCGTCGAAAGCTGATGCTTGCGCCTCTATAGGGGCGATGTCGGTAGGAAGAACGTCAAATTTCCTCAACATATTAATAAGGTATGTCGGTGTGCCGGAGCTGAACCAGTAAGCACCTAATTCTTTCTTGGCAAAGCAGTTGAGCAAGCTGTAGGGGTTGAATACATCTGGTGAGACCTTCGAGAAATGATACCCGTCATAGTGCTCCTTAAGCTTGGAGATGGTTACCTCTCTGGAATATTCCAATGCCTTGGCAAGCATGTCGATATCTTCCGACATATTCCCTAAGAGTTCTTCCTTGGTGATGCCGCAGATACCTGCGTATTCATCATCCATCGAAATGTTGGTGATGTTGTTCAGCTCGCTGAAGATGCTGAGCTGGGAGAACTTCGTGATGCCTGTAAGGAAGACGAAGCGGAGCATGGACTCGCAACCTTTCAGCGGACTGTAGAAGTTGCGCATGACGTTGCGGAGCACGTCGAGTTGTTCTGTCTCATGCGCCACGTCAAGCAGAGGCGCATCGTACTCGTCGATGAGTACCACCACTTGCTTGCCAGTCTTTTCAAAAAGGGTCTGTATAAGATTTGTGAGGCGTATGTTTGGGTCAACGAAAGCACCGAGTCCTTTGGCTGGGTCAAGTCCGAGGGATTCCGCTACTCCGTCCGACAGTTTCGTTATCCCGTGTCTGCGCTCGTTGTTTGACAGGATATAGAGCAAGTATCTTTCCAGCTGCTCCTTCTCCATGTGCTTTCCCAAGCTCATGTCGAAATGCAGTACAGGGTATTCCGTCCATTCCTTCTCCAGTTTTTCGATGGCCAAACCTTCGAAGAGTTCCTTCTTTCCCTCGAAGTAACTTTGCATGGTGGTGACAAGGAGCGACTTGCCGAAACGGCGTGGCCGCCCCAGAAAGAAATGCTTTCCGCCGCTATGAGCCATGCGGTAGATGTATTCCGTCTTGTCGATGTAGAGGAGATCTCTGTTGATGATTTCCTCAAACGTCTGTATTCCTATGGGATATAACTTCAGTGCCATAATTTCCTGCCTTTTAGTTCTTGAGAATAGCTTCTCGCTGCAAAGATAAACATTACTTACTCTTCCACCACCCAGTCGGTGATGTTCCCTTGGGTGGAGTCGAAGTTGATGCCCACTTTGGTCACGGGCTTGCCACTGAGGGCGAAGCGCTGGGCGTAGTTCTTGAGGTTGATTTGCTGCATGGCGGTCTGCGCGTCCTTGTTCAGCTTCAGCTCGATGATGTAGAGGTCGGTGCGGGTGAGGAGCACGATATCGACCCTGCCCTTGGGAGTATGCACCTCCACATCCACCAGATAGGCGGTGAGGAGCGAGAAGATGATGAAGAGCATCTGCTGGTAATGGCCCTCGTAGTTGGTCACGTTGCAGTAGGGCACGGTGCCGAGGAAGTCCTGGAGCAACTGCAAGGCTCCGTCCATGTCGTCCTGGCGGATCAATACCGACATCTGGGCGATGGCGACATCTCCGTTCTGCGCAAACATACCCTCCAGGTAGTTGGGCAGGAGGCTCTCGAAGAGGCCCACCTTGATCTCCTTGTTGGGGAGGTCGAGGGTGTAGAGCTTGCTAACCTTGTCGTATCCCTTGATGGTAAGATAACCGCTCTGATACAGCAAGGGCGTGATGGCTGTCATGTCCTCGGTTGGTGCATCGAAAGCCGAGTCCTTGGCATACATCTTTCCAAGATTGGTAGGCAATGTGCCATGCTTGCGCATCATGTTGATGAGATAGGTGGGTGTTCCAGAGGTGAACCAATATGCCCCGAATTCCTTGGCTGAAAAGCAATTGAGCAAGCTGTAGGGATTGAATACGTCGGGTGACTTGGCCGAGAAGTGATACCCGTCATAGTTTTCCTTCAGCTCAGCGATAGTCTCTTCGCGGCTTATTTCCTGTTCCTTCGCCAGTTCGTCGATGTCTTCCGACATATCGGTGAGCAATTCCTCCTTGGTGATGCCGCAGATGCCAGCATAATCATTGCGCATGGAGATGTTGGTGATGTTGTTCAGCTCGCTGAAGATGCTCACTTGCGAGAACTTCGTGATGCCGGTGAGGAAGACGAATCGGAGCTTTGCCTCGCTGTACTTCAGGGGGCTGTAGAAGTTGCGCATGATGTTGCGGAGAACATCCAACTGTTCTTTCTCGTGTGCCACGTCGAGCATGGGCGCATCGTACTCGTCGATGAGCACCACCACCTGCTTGCCTGTCTTCTCATAGGCGGTGTTGATGAGGGTTGTCAACCGATTGTTGGCATCAATTTCTGGATTCGTTATTCCCCACTTTTTCTCCTCGGCTTGCAGGATAAATGCGAGGTATCTTTCCAGCTGTTCCTTCTCCATGTGCTTTCCCCCGCTCATGTCGAAGTGTAGCACAGGATATTCCGTCCACTCCTTCTCCAGCTTTTCGATGGCCAAACCTTCGAAGAGTTCCTTCTTTCCCTCGAAGTAACTTTGCATGGTGGTGACAAGGAGCGACTTGCCGAAACGGCGTGGCCGCCCCAGGAAGAAATAGGTGCCGCTGGTATGAGCCATGCGGTAGATGTATTCCGTCTTGTCGATGTAGAGCTTTTCTTCCTTGCGGATTCGCTCGAATGTCTGTATTCCTATGGGATATAACTTCAGTGCCATAATCGTCTTGCTTTTTAGTTCGTAGAGAATAGCGGAGTCGCAATCTCGCTTGCAAAGATAAACATTATATTTGTAATAATCGCTTTTATGGAAGAAAAAAACGACTGACGTTTGGTGTTCTCGATAATATTGCTTACTTTTGCACTTGATTATGTATAGATAATAGTAACAAACTTATAAGAACAAAAGATATGAATAGCAAGAGAGTGATCGCTGTATGGTGCATGCTGTTGGGCATGGCTTGCAGCATTTTTGCCCAAGAGAATCCACAGGCCAAGAATCCTATCAAGAAAGTGGTGTTCAACAACCTGATTTATCAGAAGCCCGAGGCCAAGAAGGGCGTGGCCAGTGTGCTGGGTGTAATCTCCGACTTGGTGTCTGGACAAACGACCCAGCAGGAGACCAGTTATGTAGAGGCCGTGAGAGCCTCTACCATCAAGGGCATCTCCCAGAGCCGACGTTTCACCATTATGGATGGTGGCAATACGGATGGAGCCGATTATTATGTGGACGGCACCATCTCCAATATCAGCACCACCACCAAGACGGAAGACGAAACCGACAAGGACGGCAAGAAGCATACGCATACCACCTACAAGGCCAATATCGGTGTGACCCTTCACCTGAAGAACTCGCAGACCAACACGATAGTGGCTAGCCCGAGTTTCAACATCTCCGACTATGACGTGTCGTGGGTGGAGACTGCCAACGGCGCCATCAACAACGCTCTGGCAAGACTGGCCTATCGCGTGCACGACTACTTCGACTGCCTGCTGCCCTTGCGTGCCAACATCATTGAGGGTGCCAAAGACAAGAAAGACAAACAGAAGGAAGTCTATATTGACCTTGGTTCAGCCACAAAAGGCGTGTACGAGGACATCCATTTCGGCGTGTATGTGGTAAGGACTATTGCCGGCAAGGAAGCCAAGAGACAGATTGGTAAGCTGCGACTAAAGACCGTGATGGGCGATGACATCAGCCTGTGCAAGGTTCAGAGCGGAGGCAAGGACATCAAGGCGGCCCTTGATGCTGGAGAAAACATCCTGATAGAGTCTACCGACTGATGCCCCGTTCCTATAAGTCGCCTAGGTGTCTTTCTACAGGGATGCCGCGGTTTTTGTCTTTCTCATCCTTGTTGGTGTCTATCCAGTTGCGGAGGATGTCCATGGCTGTGCGGGTGGCGTGACGGAGGTTGTCGCCATCCTTCAGTCTGCCCACGATGAGGCTGGAGAAGATGTCGCCGGTGCCGGGAAACTGTACGGGTATTTCCTCGTAGGGCAGGAGGAAGTGCTCGCTTGTGAGATGATTGAACCCCACCACGGCATGCTGTCCGTCCACGATGCACGAGGTGATGAGTACGGAGTGCGATCCTATGGCTCTTAACTTGTCTGCCAACTCGAAAGCCTCTGCCCGGCTGATGCCCTCTTCCTTGTATGGGGCGTCGGTGAGCAGGCAAGCCTCGGTATAGTTGGGGAAGCAGAGATGCGCCACGCTCAGCATTTCTTTCATGCTGCGCACGGTGCTTTCGCTGGCTCCGCCATACAGTTTTCCATAGTCGCCCATCACGGGGTCTACATAGATGTCGGTGCCCAGGGCTGCTTGTTCCCGACAATAGTGTGCCACGAGCTTGGCTTGTTGCTCTGAGGCCATGAACCCCGTTGTTATGGCATCGAAGTGGATGCCCAGCTCGTTCCATTTCTGTAGGGCTTCCTCTATATAGGAGGTACACTCTAAGATGGCATACTTGCCATAGGGAAAGGTGTTGCTGATCAGCATGGTGGGCAGGTTGAACACGTCGAGCCCCATGTAGGATAGGATGGGCATCTGTACGGCGGCTGATACCTTACCGTAGCCACACATGTCACTAATAATAAGAATGTTTCCTTTTTCTTTCATTGGGATAATAGAATAATCTATTGATTCAGAAACTTTGACTTTTTTACTTCTGTAATTTTTTGTGATTTTATTCGCCGATGTGCTGCCCCACGACGTAGCCGGTGGTCCATGCCGCCTGGAGATTGAAGCCTCCGGTGATGGCGTCTATGTCCATGACTTCGCCTGCGAAGAAGAGATGGGGGCACACTTTGCTCTCCAGTGTATGCGGGTTGATGTCTTTGAGGCTGATGCCTCCGCAAGTTACGAATTCCTCCTTGAAGGCTCCTTTCCCATTCACTTGGTAGAGGTCGTTAGTGAGCGTCTCTATCAAGAGATTGTACCCTTTCTTGCCCAGCTCCGCCCATTTCTTGTCAGTGGCAAAGCCCATTTTCTTAATAAGATAGAGCCAAAGGCGCGAGGGGAGGTTGAAGGGACGGATGCTGCCAAGCTGCTTCTGTGGGTTGGCGGCGATGATGCCATGGATGTTTTCTTCCACGATTGTGCGGTTGGATTCTGCCACCCAGTTGATGGCCATCTTCACTTGGTAGTTGTTCTCGTGCAGATGGCGGGCAGCATGCGAGGAAAGTTTCAGGACGGCAGGGCCACTCATCCCCCAATGGGTGATGAGGAGTGGCCCTGCCGCCTTCAGTTTTGTCCCGGGAATGCTGGTGGCGACAGGTTCCACCACCGTTCCCATCAACTCCTTGAAAGCCTTGTCGGCGATATTGAAGGTGAAGAGGGACGGGATGGGCGTTTCTATTGCATGACCGATGTCGGAGAAGGATTTGAAGCTCTCCATCTTGGGGTGACCGCCCGTTGTGATGGCCACTCGGTCGAAAGCCAACTGACGGATTGCGGCATTAGCCGAGGCATTGCCCTTGGTAACCTTGAAATCCAGCAGAAGTGTATCGTCTTCCCTTTTAGTTATCGCCGTGAGCTGATGACCCGTTTGGATTTTCACTCCCAGATGTTTTGCCGTGTTTACTAGACAGTCTATGATGCTGTGCGAGTCTTGAGACTGGGGAAAGACGCATTGGTCGTCTTGTACCACAAGTGGCACACCGTTATCCTCAAACCATGCGTAGGCCTGCTTGTAGTCGAAACACTTAAAAAGACGCTTCATCAGTTTGTGGCCGCGAGGGTAGGCTTGCTTCAGGTCGGAAATCTCGGCGAATGAGTTGGTGAGATTGCATCTTCCTCCTCCGGTGATTTCAACCTTGGCTAGCACCTTCTGCTGTTTTTCGAAGATGGTGATGTCTACGTGCGGCTGCTTGCGTTTGGCTTCGATAGCTGCGAAGAATCCCGCTGCGCCGCCGCCGATGATGGCGATGTGTAGGGCTTGTGGCATGACGATATTTCTGGTTGTTCTGTAGTTTTTCCTGAACGTAATCTGTTTACTTTTGGTTTTGTGCCTTCAGCAAGTCGCGAATTTCCATCAAGAGTTTCTCCTCGTTGGATGGCTCTGGGGCAGGCTTGGGAGCCTCTTCCTCTTCCTTCTTCTTGCTGTTGGATATCTTGTTGACCACCTTGATGAGCATGAAGATACAGAAGGCCACGATGAGGAAGTCGAAGCAAGTCTGCAGGAAGTTGCCGTAGTTGATGGTGGCAGCCTTGAATTCCTCGCCCGCCACGCTCACACTGGGCAAAGTCACCTTAAGGTCTGAAAAGTTGACACCTCCGATGAGCCATCCTATGGGGGGCATGATGACGTCATCTACCACAGAACTAACGATTTTGCCAAAGGCACCACCGATGATAACACCGACTGCCATGTCGAGCACATTGCCGCGCATGGCGAATTGCTTGAATTCATTCAATAGTTTGCTCATTTCTCTTTTACTTTATATTTATACTAAACGTTCTTTTCCTTTTATATTATTATAGGTGTAGCTCCCTCCCTAGCAATCTTGTTTTGCAATATGGAGTTGGCATATTGGGTCAAAGAGTGTAAAAATCGTATTAAGATTATAACTCTGCCAATCTTTTTTAACTTATTTAATACTCAATTCGTGTGCAAAGTTAGAAAAAAATTAGTAACTTTGCGCTCGAAAAGAAGAAAAAATGCTCGACGGCGTCGATTTTTGAATGTTTCAGCACTCTGATTGCGCTCGAAGGCTTAAGGATAGTATTATTTTTAACTTTTAATTAAAATATTAAACGAAATGACAAAAGTTGCTAT
>CAVGLH010000127.1:0-6915 GCA_963630065.1 Bacteroides fragilis
CCTTACCCTCCCACTCTATATGGCATTTCTGCTGAGAGAAAGGTAAAGGGCATGCTGGACTAATTATTTGTTCTTACTCAATTCCATTACCATTTTTCCCACCCAGATGGCACTCTTGCCGTTTTGGTCGATGGGCACGTCCTGTCCGTCGAGGTTCTTCAAGTATTCGAGATTCTTGAAGTAAGTGTGGCTATGGCCGCCGAGCACGAGGTCGATGTTGCGGGTGGCCGGCACCAGTTCGGTGTCGTCGATGCCGTCGATATTCCAACCTAGGTGGGAGAGGCAGACGATGACATCACACTTCTCCTTCTTCTTCAAATACTCCGCCATCTCGTTGGCCTTCTGGATGGGGTCGAGATATTTGATGGGGCCGTAGTTGGCAGTAGAGACGAGACCGGCCAATTCCGGACAGACGCCGAACACCCCTATCTTCACACCCTTGCGCTTAAGGATGGTGTAGGGTTTTACGATGTCGGCAAGGGGGGTGCCCGTAAAATCGTAGTTGCTGCAAACTATCGGGAACTTCGCCATCTTGAAGATGCGCACCATGTTGTCGATGCCGAAGTCAAACTCGTGGTTGCCGATGGTGGCGGCATCATACTTCATCTCGTTCATCAGCCCCACTTCCACATCGCCCTTGAAGAGCGAATAGTAAGGAGACCCCTGCGAGAAGTCGCCGCTGTCGAAGAGCAACAATTCGGGGTCTGCGTTCCTCTCCTCCTTCACCATGGCCACACGGCGCAGATAACCGCCACGGTTGGCCATCGCCGTATCAGCGAGGTTGGGGTTGATAGGCATCACGCAAGAGTGCGTGTCGTTTGTGTGGAGCACCACCAGTTTCTTTTGCGCCATCACATTCATGGCACAAACACACATTATTATATATAATACAAACTTCTTCATTAAACACTAAACATTAAACATTAAACACTAACCACTATTCCACCACGCATCGTCCTTCGATCTTCGATTCCACGGTCTCTCCCTGCTTCATCTTCTCACGGAAATAATCCATAATGATGTACCGCACGTTGTTCTCCTTCTGCTTGGGGGCCACCACGTCGGTACCGCTCTTGAAGGCCACGAGCTGGTCGTTGCCCTCGGCGAGATAGTCGAGCGTGGCGATGCGGTAACTCTTCTTCGGGTCGATAGGCTCTCCGTTGAGGGTGACACTCTTCAGCTTGCCGTCCTTGGTAATCACCAGGCGCACGCCGCTGCTCAGTCCCTCACCTCCCCGATGGGCTATCTGCTGGAAAAGCTCCAGGGTCTTCTCCCCCGTCAAGGTCAGAAAACAGATTTTGTTCTCGAAGGGGGCCATGTCGTTCACGTCGGCCACCGTAATCTTGCCTTTCGCCAGGTTGCTGCGGATGCCTCCCACGTTGTAGACCGAGAAGACGGGCTGCTCATTGAATGCCTTGCCACCCCACACCAGGATGTCGCAGAGCAGATTGCTCAGTTCGCTCTCGGGGCGATGGCGGGTCATGTCGTGTGCCACACTTCCCACCACGGGGCCCATGATGCTGTCCACCTTCGCCTTGTAAGGGGCGATGAACTGGGCAGCCTCAGCATCGGGCTGCGCGTCCCATGCCTTGTCTATCAATATACGGGTCCGCTCCACCTTCGCCACCTTATACTTCTGTGCGAAGGCAGAAGAGGTAGGCAATAAAGCCATGGAAGCCAATGCCATAGCCATTAATTTTCTATTCTTCATATCACAGTTGATGTCTTAATTATGGTGCAAAGTTAAAGCAAAAATGGCAATAAAACGAAAAAAACAAATTAAAAAGTCAATAAAGTCTCTGAAAATTTGCGGAATACAAGAAAAAGTCGTAACTTTGCACCCGCTTTTCGGCGTAACCGCTGTTGTCTGGGCAGAAGAGTTGTACCAGTCCATGTTGCGCAGGAACGACAAACAATTTTTAATTCTATACAAAAAATGGATTTGATTAAAGTTGCTGAGGAAGCATTTGCAACCGGCAAGAAGTTCCCTGAGTTCAAGTCAGGTGACACTATCACAGTCGCTTACAAAATCGTCGAGGGTACCAAGGAGCGTATCCAGCTCTACCGTGGCGTAGTTATCAAGATTTCCGGTCATGGCGACAAGAAGCGTTTCACAGTTCGCAAGATGTCTGGTACCGTAGGTGTAGAGCGTATCTTCCCTATCGAGTCTCCCGCCATCGACTCTATCGAGGTGAACAAGCGCGGTAAGGTACGTCGCGCTAAGTTGTACTACTTGCGCAACCTCACTGGTAAGAAGGCTCGTATCGCTGAGAAGAAGACTGTTGCCAAGGGCGCAGAGTAATTCTCACAAACCTATTTTTTAAGAGTATTCGAAAAGGAAGAGGGCATCTGGTCTCACGATCGGATGCCCTCTTTTTCCATATTGTCTTTTAAAAATCCCTTGCCCTGTATTTATTCGCCCGCACTGTAGTTGACCAGTCCGTCTCCCGTACCGTGCAGGGCACCTTGAAAATCCTTCCAGCTCTGAAAACCAGCCAACAGGGCCAGGCGGTCCAAGGTCTGCAAGGAAGGCTTCTCCTTTCCTTTCAGCACGTCCCACATCTTGTGCAGCACGTGCGCCTTGCCGAGTTTCTTCTCCAAATCTTCGGCAAGGAGTTTCAAATCCTGTCTCATAACAATCTCATAACGTTTTACTAACTCTTGGCAAAAGTACTGCTTTATTTTGGAATAGAACAACTTTTTGGCCACTATTTTTGTTTTTACCGTAAAAATGTTGTATTTTTGCACCTAGAATTCAAATACATTCCTTATCAAGATGAAAGAATTAGCACTTAAGTACGGATGCAATCCGAATCAGAAGCCTTCACGCATCTATATGGATGACGGGAGGGAACTTCCCATCGAGGTGATCAATGGTCGCCCCGGGTACATCAACTTCCTCGATGCCCTCAACTCCTGGCAGCTTGTCAAGGAGCTCAAGGCTGCCACGGGCATGCCTGCCGCCGCAAGTTTCAAGCATGTTTCTCCAGCCGGTGCTGCCATCGGCTTGCCACTGAGCGACACGCTGAAGAAGATTTACTTCTGCGATGATGTCAACTTCGAGCTCTCTCCCTTGGCTTGTGCCTATGTTCGTGCCCGCGGTGCCGACCGCATGTGCTCCTACGGCGATTTCGTGGCCTTGAGCGACGTATGCGACGAGGCTACTGCCCTGCTCATCAAGCGTGAGGTGAGCGACGGTGTCATCGCCCCGGGCTATACCCCAGAGGCCATCGAGGTGTTGAAGGAGAAGCGCAAGGGTACTTACTGCGTCATCAAGATAGACCCCGAATATGTGCCGGCTCCCATCGAGCACAAGCAGGTGTTCGGCGTAACCTTCGAGCAGGGACGCAACGAGGTGAAACTCGACGACCCGGCTCTCTTCGAGGACATCCCTACCAAGAACAAGACTTTCTCTGCCGAGGCAAAACGCGACCTCATCATTGCGCTCATCACCTTGAAATATACACAGAGCAACTCGGTATGCTACGTGAAGGACGGTCAGGCCATCGGCATCGGTGCCGGTCAGCAGAGCCGCATCCACTGCACCCGTCTCGCTGGCAGCAAGGCCGACGAGTGGTGGTTGCGCCAGTGCCCCAAGGTGATGAACCTGCCTTTCAAGGAGAAGATTCGCCGTGCCGACCGCGACAACACCATCAATGTCTACATCTCCGACGAGTGGGAGGATGTGCTTCAGGACGGTGTTTGGGAGCAGTTCTTCACCGAGAAGCCCGAGCCTCTGACACGTGAGGAGAAGAAGGCATGGATTGCACAGAACACGGGTGTGGCCCTGGGCAGCGACGCTTTCTTCCCCTTCGGCGACAACATCGAGCGTGCCCACAAGAGTGGCGTGGAATACATTGCACAGGCTGGCGGCAGCATCCGTGACGACAATGTCATCGAGACCTGCGACAAGTATGGCATCGCCATGGCATTCACCCACGTGCGTCTGTTCCACCACTAATGAATGTACCATGAGCGACATCGACGACATTATCATGGGCGGCATGGTCTTCAAGGGCGGCGGCGGACCGAAGAAGGACGACGACGACAAGGTGAAGACCAAGGCCAAAAAGAAAAAGTATATTACTGGTGCCCACGGCAGCGGTTCCGCACGCCAAAAGGCGAAGTATCGCCAGCAGCGGGCCAACCGCAAGAGCCAGAAGAAGAAATAAGAAAAAGTCCCCGCTAAGCCTATCTGCCGATTACAAATTCGCAGCAATACTTAGCGGGGACTTTTTATGTAAAATAACGTCTAAGTAATAATAAAAAATAGAGGGGTAACTGTAGGAGGTACAGCGCCCTCGCTGTACCACTCCCCCGGGAAGGAAGTTTCGCTGATTCGAAATGGTGCGGCGAGGGCGCCGCACCTCCTATGCTCCAGATCGAAGCCTATTGCGTTGGGCATCGAAGCCTATTGCGCTGGGCATCGAAGCCTATTGCGTTGGGCATCGAAGCCTATTGCATTTTTTTATGCACTATCAGCAAGTAGATTCTTCACTCTTCGTTCTTCACTCTTCACTTAGTTCTTCACGCTCTTCACTCCCTTCCCCTTCGTGAGATGCAGGGTGGAGGCATTGAGCTTGTAGTTGGCATGGTCGAAGAGTACGGCGGGGTTGAGCCTACGGCCACTGAAGATTACTTCGAAATGAAGATGTTCGGTGGTGGCTCGTCCTGTCCGGCCGGTGAGTCCTATCACCTGCCCTGCCTTCACCTTTTCTCCGGCACTCACCAGGTTCTTGCTCTGGTGACTGTAGAGGGTTTCGAAACCATAGGCATGCTTGATGCGGATGCAGTTGCCGTAGCCATAATAGGGTCCTGAGGAAACCACCTCGCCGTCGAAAGCCGCCACAATCTCGTCGTTGGGCTTGGTCTTCAGGTCCACGCCCGAATGGTTTCTCTTGCCACCGTATGGACTGATTACATGGGCACCGGGCAGAGGATAGGCCCATTCCTTTTGCTCCATCTTCTCCAGGTCGAGCTCGAAGGTGTTGGATTTCACAAAGGCATCGTCCACCTCGTCGGGGTCGAGGGTCAGTCCGCGCTTCTTCGTTTTCTCCCCCATCACCGTTATCGCCACACGGTTGCCGTTCTTGCGAAACTGCACGGTCTGCCGGCGCAGTTTATGACTCTTGGGTTCCACGAAGGTTTCGGGGTTCAACTTTCCGCCGTTCACCATGATGGAGAAGTCGCAATAGGTCTCTCCCTCCTTGGTTCCCACGATGGCGACAGTCTGTCCGGCATCCACATGCGCCCCCACCTTCACCAGGTTCTCGGCATTGTTGGCATACACGGTCTCCAGCCCGTTGTCGTGGCGCACCACGATGACGTTGCCCATCGACTCGGTCTTCCTCGACAGCCGCACGTAGCCTTCAAACATCGCCTTCACGGCATCGCCCTTGGTAGTAGAGATGCGCATCACGCCATTGTCGTTCACCATACTGGCCTTGCCCACAGGAAGCGGAAAGGAGTATTCCTTGTCTCGGAGTATCTCAAAGTCTACGTTGAATGCCTGACTTTGGGCAAAGAGTCCTGGTGTTGCGATGCTCACCTGCTGCTGTTCGGCGGCAGTAAACTCGTTCTTGGCTGGCATAAGACTGGTAAGCGACAGGAAAAGAACCACCAATGCCGCCATCGTTCCTATGCCATGCAATAATCTTTTTTGCTTCATTCCTTCATCTCTCCTTATTTCATTACTATCCCCGTATAGATTCTTCCGCTCTTGATGCCCAATTTCCTGGCGGAGAAGTATTCATCGCTGTGCTGGAAGGTACAGATGCCACAGTCTTGTATATTCGCCTCTTCCACGCCACAGCCGATGAGCGTCAACTTGTTGCAGAGCGGCAGGTTGATATGCCACTTCATGGGTTGCTCCGGGGATGTGCTCGTCCTGAGTTCGGCGATTTTCTCCATAGGGAAAGCGGCCTGCCTGAATGTCTCGTACACCTCGTCGCCCACCTCAAAACTGTCTAGCGAAATACCAGGGCCTATCACGGCCTTCAATTTCCCGGGGACAGAACGATAGGCGGAAGCCATCTCCTCCACTGTCCTTTTCACGATGCGGGCCACGGTGCCTCTCCATCCGGCATGGATGGCAGCAGCGGCCTGGTGCTCCTCGTCGTAGAGCAGCACGGGGATGCAGTCGGCGGTGGATACACCCATGCAAACGCCCTTCTGGTCTGTAATAACGGCATCCACCCCTTCGAGCCTTTCCTTCCTCTGGGCTTCCGAAAGGGAAAAGAACCCGCCGTCTATCCTCCCCACTTCCGTGCCATGCACCTGGTGGGGCAGGATGATATGGTCGGTGGCGACGCCAAGCGAATCGGCCAGCAGTTGGCGATTCTTTGCAATATGCTTCGGCTCGTCGCCACAATACTCATTGATATTGAATTCACCATACTTCCCTTGGCTCACCCCTCCCTTTCGGGTAGTGGAAAAAGCCAATGGGTTATTCGTATTCGAAATCGTCCAGGTCTTCAACATCTTCTATTTCCTCCTCGTCGATGTATTCCACGATGTCCTCGCCCTCGTCGGCCAACTCTTGCTGGAATCGGCTCATGTCCTTGTCACGATGCACAAGGGTGTCCTCGGCTGTGATTTCCTGCAGTTTGTTGCTCTCCGAGTTGAGTTCCTTCCAGAGCACGTCCTTCAGGTCTTGTATTCCCTGTCCGGTAACGGAAGAGATGAACACTACGGGCAGGTCGGTGGGCAGTGTCTCCTTCAGCATCTCGATGAGCTCGTCGTCGAGCAAGTCGCACTTGGTGATGGCGAGCACCCTGTGCTTGTCGAGCATCTCGGGGTTGAAGTTCTTCAACTCGCCCAGCAGCACCTCGTATTCCTTCTTGATATCGTCGGTATCGCCCGGCACCATGAAGAGCAACAGAGAGTTGCGCTCGATATGGCGCAGGAAGCGCAAGC
>CAVGLH010000128.1:0-6914 GCA_963630065.1 Bacteroides fragilis
CCGTAACCTTAGGATTGTTACTTATCATCTTGAAAATAGTTTCCGTAGTGTCGGCAGGAGTTTCCGTAGTCGTAGTAGGAGTTTTCGTAGTAGTTTCCGTAGAAATAGCAGTAGTTTCCGTAGGGATATTTATGCTGTTTCCCAGTTTGAGATATGTTTGAATTCTATCTGGGTTACTCTTTACCTCAACTGTAGGTGTACTCCAACCGTTATCCCTCCATCCTTTCGCTATTACATCTGCACCGCCATCTGGTGTGAATTTGTGATTCTTCTCTTTCACCCCCAACACAATAGTTCCACCATCGGTATTGGCCAAGGCTGAGAATGAACGCCAAAACTCAGCCTTTGGGAAACCGCCAGCAGCTGACTTATATTCCACTTCGGAATTCTCCTTTAGTTGGAGTTTAAAATGTATTTGTTCTGCTATGTTCATTATATTATTTAACTAATTTCGGATTGGGTATCTTCTTCATCAGCTGTGAGAAGAGCCAGGCGAGGCAGAGGCTGGACACGATGTAGAGCAAGAGACCGGCATAGATGTCGCCTCTGCAGTCCGAAGAAGGCGTTCTCCCTGGGCAGCGCCACATGGAAGAGGATGATGAAGAGCATCGCCGCCCCCATCAACTCTCCGCGAAAGCGGCTGATGTTCGCCAGTTCTATGTCTTTTATCTTGATCATGTCCCCAATGATAGTTTCCTTTAAGTTTTGCGACTTTTTTGCAAAGATACACATTATTTTCGATTTTTATTCGAAATAATTTGGATATTTCATTTATTTCACATAACTTTGCATCCGATTCTATGTTGCCCTCAGCAATGGGGGCTGAAGTTCATGCCGATAGTGAAGGAAGGGATTCCCTTATTTTTGCGACAAGCATGGGTGAATGGAATTGAGACATAAGGGAAAGGCGTTTACTTGACGCTTTGTTTTGGCTCTTCGAAACTTCGCAACTTTCCAAGTCAAGTCAAAAACGAAAGCAACAGTAGATGTCCAGTGGGTAGATTGTACCCTTGCGCGTCCTATCTTACAGATAGGATGCAAGAGGTGTTATATACTATCGGCGTGGGCTTCTGCGTTGCTCGTTCAGACTTGATGGGCAATGCGAAGGCCTCGAAGAGCGGAATGAGTGACGAGTGCAGACTCCCGCGCTTTTTTTATGCCTGAATCTACCAAACTGTAAATGTAACGACACAAGGTCTGGGGAGTCTTCTTGTTCTTTTTAATGCAAAACAAACAATATGAAGAAAAGATCATCAGTATTGTTGGCAGCGACGATGATGTGCGCTGCGTCGTTCGCCCAGAACAGCAATGAAGTATCCAAGGGTTGGAACAGTGTCTATGTTCAGTACAACAACATCGGAACCAGTTACAGCGGCGTCTTGTATGGTGACGATTTGGAAAAGAAGAAGCAATTGAGCGACAAGCTCAACGGCTTCTCTGTTGGCTACAACCGAGCCATCAACATTACCCCTTCTGCCCCTCTCTATTTGGAGATTGGTGCGGCCCTGCAGTATGCATTCTATTCGGATGACTGTACGATAACAGGCGGTTCTGCACAGTACAAAAACGAATATGTTGATAAGTACAAATATACAGGCAACATGCTCTCCGTAAAAGTTCCTGTAAGTGTACTTTACCACATTGCGATTCCTAACTCAAGCTTTGCCATTGAGCCATTTGCTGGCGTTGATTTCAGATACAACATCATGGGAAAAGGCAAGTATACTTATACTTGGAGTGAAAACTATCATGGTGGGACCCGTACTGGTGGGGAAGAGATGGAAACCAGCAACATCTTTGACAAGAACAAGTGCAATGGACACCAAGCAAACAGATTCCAGGCGGGTTGGCATGTAGGTGCAAACTTTGTTTACAAGAGCGCATTTGTCGGTGTTTCATATGGCCAAGACTTCTCCAAGTTCCTTGATGAGGTTGACTTGAAGTTCAAGACACTCTCTGTAACATTGGGTTACAGATTCTAACATGAGAAGAGATACACTATTTTTAGTTTTCCAATTTCTGACTTTGTGTCCTGTCATGGCGCAGGACACAAAGGACAGTACCCGTAACCTGCAGCATGCATTGGATTCCGTCCAAGTGACCGCCCGAAAGATAGTTCCTTTCGTCAAGAGGCAGGATGCAACGACCCAACTCGACATCTCTTTCATCACGGCCCTTCCTAAAATTTTGGGGAACACCGATCCTCTCCATTACCTGCAAACCATACCAGGTATCTCGACCAACAACGAATATGATGCCGGCATACACATCATGGGATGTAGCACGGGGCACAACTTGGTGGGCATCAACGCAGTCCCGGTTTATAATCCAGGACATCTCTTGGGACTTTTCTCCACATTCAATCCCTCTCACTTCCAGTCTATTACTCTCGCCACATCTCCTGCGAGAGCTTCCTTTACAGACAGAATAGGCGGAGTGGTTTCACTCAACTCCATTGATACGATAAGCAGCCGAGTACATGGAAACATCGCCGTAGGTCCGATGTCATCACAAGGCACCCTGCTGTTGCCTGTGTTCAAGAAGTCGGAACTTGTCATCTCGGCTCGTCTGGCATATCTCAACCTGTTGTATGGCAAATGGTTGACATTTGATGGAGACAAGTTCAAGTATGATTTCAACGACGTGAACCTTACCTATCTCTGGCAACCCAACGACAAGGATAAACTTTCCTTCGACTTCTATTATGGCGGTGACCATGTGAAGCTCAATATGCCATATTATCCGGCGAATCTAAACCTCAACTGGAGCAACGTCTTGCTTTCCTCGCAATGGGAACACTACTATAGCCAGACATCCATGACCAGAAGGCAGATATACATCACGTCGTATAGCAACGACACCAAATTCCTGCGAGGCGACCAATTGTTGCTCTTGCCCAGCAAGATAACCACCATCGGTCTAGCAAACAACAGTCAACTTTCCCGACTCGGTCTGGGTTATGAGGCACGTTATCACTTCATCGAACCGCAATCGCCAGCCATCAGCGGCTATTACACCAACAGTAATACGAACACAGAAGAAAAGGCTGTGGAGGTTTCCGTCTTTGCCGACTATAGGATTGGCGGCGAGAGCGTGTATGCAGTTCTTGGCGGCAGGGAATGTGCCTATTGGCAGCAAGGGCAAAAGGTCTCGTTCCATTTCGCACCCAACTTGTCTTTCCACCTTGTGGGAGCATCTTCCAAACTGTCATTGAGCCTATACAGACGTTGGCAGAACCTTCACCAGACAGGTATCTCGCAGATAGGTTTGCCATTTGAGTTCTGGGTGGGTGCTGACAATACCATTCTGCCCCAATATGCCGACGGAGCAAGTATCTTAGGGGAGAAAAGTTTCGAGAAGAATGGCTACACCATCAGCGTGGAACTCTTCTACAAGAAACTATACAACCAAATACACTATTCGGGCAACCTGCTCGATTTCAGCAAGTCATCATACAGCTTGTATGATTATATCCGGCAAGGAAAAGGCAGTAACTATGGCGTAAGTGTGATGTTAAACAAACGGTTTGGGCGCTTCTATGGATGGTTGAGCTATACTTATACACATACTTCCCGAAGTCTGGATCTGGGTGATGGAGAAGAATGCTTCCCGGCGTCCAATGACCGTCCGCATGAATTGAATGTCGTCTTGTCGTGCAAGGCAAACCGCCATCTGGTGTTGAGCGGCACTTTCGTGTATGCCTCGGGTACTCCTTTCACGGCTCCCCAATCGTTCTATGCCATCAACGGAAACATCGTGTCCCAATACAACGGTTACAACCAGAACCGTCTCCCAGCCTATTCACGTTTGGATCTTTCGGCAGACTACACGTTTCGTAGAGTAAGGGGACGGGAATACGGCATCAACGTTTCGGTCTACAATAGTCTCAATCACAGGAATCCAATCTTCTACAGTTTGGATTTCTACGAAGATGACACGGCTAAGTCTTATTACTACAAGCCTTTGGAGTTTGCCATCAAAGTGTTGCCGTCCATCAGTTTCTACTATAAATTTTGAATCATCCTAAAATGAGCAAGTTGACAGAAATCCTATTATGTCTCTCCTTTTTGGTAGTGAGCTGTACGTCCAATGAAATCCCTGCCTATCACCGGCAGATTGTGGTGGAAGGCTGGATAGAAAATGGCAGAAATCCTGTGGTTCGCCTTAGCGCCACGGCATCGGTGAGTACAGACAAACACTCGCAGGACAGTCTGTTGGAAAACACGATAGGCGATGCCGATGTCAGCATAAAATGCGACGGTAAGGCTTATCGCCTGCATCCGAAGTCGGACGAATCCTTTTACCCCTCCCGTATCTACACAAGCGAGGAACTCGTAGGCACTACAGGGGCCACTTACCAACTCTTTGTGAAGACGCAGGAAGGAGAAGAACTGGAGGCTGCGACCTCTGTTCCGCCTTCACCCATAATCATGGAGACTGGACTGAAAGAAAGTGGCGGAGGCGAGGGGTACACCATCTATGCCAAGGTGGAGGACAATCTCACGCAACATCTATATTATAAGGTGTTCGTCAATATCGACAAGACGCACAAGGAAGAATTCTGCAGTTCTTTCTTGGGCGAAAATGACAATGCCCTGCTTGCTTCCCCAAATCCCAAGTTGCCTGTTTACGGCTACACCAAGGGAAAGAAGAAGGGAAGCCATGTGTACTTCCAATCAGGCGACAACGTCACTGTCAAACTGTGTTGCGTGGACAGTGTGGCTTACGGGTACTGGAGCGAATATGCCAAGATGCTCGAATTATCAAGAAATCCCATATTCACCTATCAGAAGAGTCTGCCCACCAATATTCATGGTGGCATTGGCTATTGGTTTGGCTACGGGGCAACCCGTTTCGACGTTTTTGTGCCCTGAAGGAAAACTTGCCAATAAAGCAATTTGTCAAATTATAGAAATACACGATTATGACTTATCTACAACAATTATTAAAGGGGCTGAAGCAAGGCTGCTTGTTTTATGCCCTCTCCACATTCCTGTTGGCCATCCAGTTCGCTTGTTATATGATGGGCAGCAGCATACTCGACTTCATGGACTTCGAAGGTTGGGTGTTCTACATCGCCTCTTGCGTGAGCCATGCCTCGCAACTGGCTCTGGTGCCATACCTGTTGGCTACCATCGTCTTGGCATGCAAATGCCCCAAGGTGGCCACGGCTGTACACATAGTAGGAGTCGCCTTGCTTTGCATACTCAACTATCTCAACTCGCAAGTCTATGCCATCTACCATTTCCACATCAACGGACTCGTGCTGAGTATGGTATTTGGAGAGGGTGCAGGCGAAATTTTCAATTTCGACATAATGCTGTATGTAAAAGAAGTGATACTCTTCCTGGTTGTGGCTGTTGTGGTTGTGGGAACTTGGTGGCTGTCTCGTCGCATTTGGCTACGCCGCAGGAAGGCGTATGCCTGGTGGGTGGCAAGCATCTTTGTCGGAGCAACGCTCTTCGCACATCTCTGGCACATCTATGCCAAATTCTACCAGCATGTTTCCGTAATGAAAAGTGCGGTCCTACTGCCTTACTATTTCCCGACCTCGGCCAACCGCTTTTTGCAGGAACATGGTTTCGAACCACCCAAGGGAATGGGGGAGGTCAGCGGAAAACAAAGTGCCGACTTGCAATATCCCATAAAGCCATTGGAGACATCCAGGCCAGATTCCTTGCCAAATATCCTTGTGATATTGCTCGACTCATGGAACAGTCGTACGCTGAACGCCGAAAATATGCCGAACACCTATCAGTTTGCTAGGCAGAATCAGTGGTTTACGAACCACATGAGTGGCAGTAATGGCACGAGAAGTGGGGTGTTCTCGCTCTTCTTCGGTATCCCCTGCTACTATTGGGAGAGTTTTGAGCCGGCGCACGTTTATCCCGTTTTGCTTGACAGGCTACAGCAGTTGGGGTATGATATACAAACCTATCCCAGTGCCACATGGGCAGACCCTCCATTTGGAAGAGTTATCTTTGGAGGCATCCCCGGCATACGTACCGACACTCCGGGAAAGACATCCTTGGAACGCGATACACGCATTGCGGACATGTTTATCTCCGACGTGGCTACAAGGAAGAGCAAGAGCCCATTCTTCTCTTTCCTGTTTTTTGACTTGCCGCACAGTTTCGAATTGCCCGCCGACAAGAATACGAAGTTTCAACCCGCATGGGCTTACGCCGACTATACCAAGTTGACCAATGACATGGATCCTACGCCATTCTACAATCTCTACCGCAACACCGTTTACCAAGATGACATTCTCTTGGGACGCATTTTCGAAACGCTGAAGAAGCAGGGGCTAATTGACAATACGCTCGTTATTGTCTCTGGCGACCATAGCCAAGAGTTCAACGAGAACCATCGCAACTATTGGGGACACAACAGCAACTTTTCAAAACATCAGATAGGCGTGCCTATGATATGGCATGTTCCTGGTTTGCAGGCTCACAAGTTCACCCATCGTACCACCCACTACGATATGGTGCCCACATTGATGAAAGAATATCTCGGTGTAAAAAACACCCCTTCGGATTATTCCATGGGCCTTATGATGACAGACAAATCACCGCGTCTCTGGCATGTGGTGGGCAGCAACCTGAACTATGCCTTCCTCATAGAAAACGACACCATACTTGAAAAGACTGCGGAAGGAAACCTTGATGTCTACGATGCGAGGATGAATCCGGTAAAAAAATATCATTTCCCGGCGAAGCAGTTCGACCAGGCTGTCAAACGGCTGAACAAGTTCTTCAAATGACTGTGAATCACAAGCGGCTACAACGATCAATTGATTTCATCCATCTTTGCCTGTTACCTTGCCTATGCCTAATATTTCGGGTTGGGTATCTTTTTCATCAGCTGTGAGAAGAGCCAGGCGAGGCAGAGGCTGGACACGATGTAGAGCA
>CAVGLH010000129.1:0-6799 GCA_963630065.1 Bacteroides fragilis
AATGCTGTTACTGCTTTTTTTGAGTTATGCAAGGTATAAATGCGGAGACGCTTACCTATAATCGTGGATTCACGGTAGGTTTGCAGGTGGGATTCTAAAAGTTAGCTAAACATAAGATTATATCAATTTGTAATTTTGCATACGACATGAAAAATAATGAGTGGGCTTATGGTATTACTCTTTATGGAACTGATGAGTTTACCAATGGTGGTGACTTGACATCGGAGCCTTGGAACACCTATGACACGCGCTTGAATCCGATGGACTGCACGAAAGCCAACGGCGCGGCCAACGGCAACTGTCCCGCCGTTTCGGCCCTCTGGAACGAGATGTACTATGGCATCTCAACCGCCAACCTCGTGATTTCCAAGGCTTCGAAAGTGACCGACGAAGATACCCGTAACAAGGTAATGGGAGAGGCGTACTTCTTGCGTGGCTACAACTATTATCGCTTGTTCGCACAGTATGGCGGTGTGGTCTTGCAGACGGAGCCAGCATCTGCGGATGCCTCTTCAGTTTCCCATTACACGCGTGCGACGTCAGAGGAGACTTTAAATCAAGTGATTGCCGATTTCGAAAAGGCCTATAGCTTGCTGCCCACCACTAAGTGGCGCGGCAACGGTACTTGGACTAAATACACGGCAGCTCACTTCTTGGCAAAGGCATTGTTGTATCGCCAGTCGGAGCGTTGCTCAGACTGGAACAACAAGTATCCTGCCGAGACCGACTTGAAGAAGGTAATTTCCTTGTGTGACGAGGTCATTGCAGCCTGTCCGTTGGAGAAGGATTACAACAACCTCTATGCCAATTGGACGGGTGTTGATTGCACCATCGAGGGCTCTTCCGAAATCCTGATGACGGCTGAGCATAATGGCGACAGCAGTACGAAGGGTCGTTATGGCAACCGTACCTATAACTATTTCGACCCCCAGTTCTCCAACTTCTCTGGTGGTTGGGTGCAGCGCGGTCAGTACATAGGCGGAATGGACTTCCAGCGTTGTCGTCCTACGGAATATGCCTACGCCATCTTTGACAACGTGAACGACTCACGTATGTGGAAGACGTTCAAGACCGTGTACGGCATGAACAACTACAAGACCATCGACGACAAGGTGGCTCCAGGCGTGTCGGCAGACCAAGCTCCCCAGCTGGGCGATGCGGGCATCATGTTTATCCTGAATAAGAAAGATGACGAGCGATGTTTCCTACGTTTGGGAGACATCGCTCTTTTTTGCTACCTTTGCAATAGTTATTTGATTAGTGTTATCATGTCGACAAGACGATGTAAAAGATAAAAACAAGGCTCTTGGAACAATATTAAAGATTAAAGGACAAAAAGCATAGTTGTTTTTTGTCTTTTTTTTATAACTTTGCCCTCGGAAACATAACAACGAACAAATAAAAACTTAATCGCATTATAATTTATGACAAATCAGATCGCAAAATGGCTCTTCGTGCTGCCTATCGCTGCTTTGCCGGTAAACGGATTGATGGCCAAGGAACTCGTATGGTATGACGGTATGCAGGCAATCCAGTATTATATCCCCAAGAATGTGGATCCCGTGGTGAAGGTGGCGGCCGACATGTTCGCTGGCGACATGCAGGCCGTGACGGGCAAGAGGGCCATCGCCGGGAAGCAAGAGAAGAATGCCGTCATCAGAATAGTCGAACTGGACAAGGCATCTTCTTCCTCCAAGAGTGCGTTGGCAAAGCAGGGCGTACCCGTCGGGGAACTTCTGGCGAAGACTGACGGCTTTCATATTTCGATATTAGGTAATCAGATTGTAATAGTGGGCTCCAACGGCCGTGGCGCAGCCTATGGTCTGCTGGAGATGTCCCGCAAGGCGGGAGTGAGTCCATGGGTTTGGTGGGGAGACGTGGTGCCCGAGAAGAGGCAGCGTCTCACCATCGACGATGGATTCACCACCCTGCAGGGGGCATCGGTGGAGTATCGGGGCATCTTTCTCAATGATGAGGATTGGTCGCTTCGCCCCTGGAGCTATGGCAACTTCGAGAAAGCTAGTTTTGGACAGATAGGTCCCCGTACTTATAAAAAGGTATTCCAACTCTTGCTTCGACTTCGTGCCAATGCCATTTGGCCGGGTATGCATACGGGCACCAAGGCTTTCTTCAATACCCCCGGGGCCAAGGCCGTGGCCGACAGCTGCGGCATCGCTATCGGTTCGTCTCATTGTGAGCCGTTGCTGCGCAACAACCTTGACGAATGGGATGTGGATAAGCGGGGCAGATTCAATTATATCACCAACAAGGCGCAGGTACAAGATTATTGGATAGAGCGACTCAAGGAGGTGAAAGGCTCTAAGGGTGGAAATCTCCTGACCATTGGTATGCGTGGCATCCATGACGGAAGTATGGAGGGAGTGAAAACCATGCAGGAGAAGTTTGACGGACTGCAGCAGGTCATCAACGACCAGCAGGAGCTGATACGCAAGTATCTGGGCGATCCGAGCAAGCAAACGCAGGTATTCATTCCGTACAAGGAGGTCTTGGATATCTACAACAAGGGATTGAAGGTGCCCGATTATGTCACCCTCATGTGGTGTGACGACAATTATGGCTACATGACCCGTCTCTCCGATGAGGCTGAGCAAAAGCGAAGCGGTGGAGGTGGTGTCTATTACCACTTGAGTTATTGGGGGCGTCCGCATGATTATCTTTGGTTGACTACCACCCAGCCTGGACTTGTCTATAACGAGATGAAGGCGGCTTACGACCACCATGTGCGTAAGATGTGGCTGGTGAATGTACACGACCCAAAGGTGGCCGGCTATGATTTGGAACTCTTCCTTGATATGGCATGGGATATAAACAGTGTGCAAGCGAATACCATAGATAATCATTATCAGGCATGGCTTTGCCGCCAGTTTGGCGAGAACATTGGCAAGGAGCTGTTCCCTGCGATGCGAGAGTTTTATAAGTTATGCGGTGAGCGCCGTCCTGAGTTTATGGGCTGGAGCCAAGTGGAAGTGGATAAGAAATATTATGAGCGTGGGTTGACTCCTGTCAGGAACACTGAGTTTTCTACTACGGATTTTGGCAATGAGATGAACCGCTATTTGGATAACTATGCCCAAATCGCCTCTCAAGTGAAGGCAATCGCCAAGAAAGTTCGTCCGGAACTTAAAGATGCTTATTTTGCCGCTATCCAATATCCTGTTCTGGCTGCTGATGCACAAGCCCGCAAGATGCTTTGGGCCCAGAAGGCTCGCAGCTTTGCCAATGGAAGTACACATGGTGACATGTTTGTCAACAATGCAAAGATATATCACGCTGTGGCTCAAAGCCAAAAGGCTTATCAGGAGATACGTGAGCTGACCGAATATTATAATGTGAAGATGGCTGCAGGTAAATGGAACCGCTCCATGAACATGCGCCCTCGTGACTTGCCGGTATGTGCTGCTCCACAGCTTCCCACTTTGTTGACTGATGCACAAGTGGAGGAGTGGTTGAAGAAGCCATACGATGTGGCTTCCCATGCCTTGGATGCTGATGGTACGATAGCCCGCAATGCCTGCGACTATCAGAAAGCTTCGGCTGGCGTGGAATGCGTGCAGATGCTTGGCCACAGCATGAATGCGGTGTCGCTGCCCAAGGATGGTTCCCTGTCCTACAGCTTCTCGACGAGCAAGGATGGCAACGCCGTGCTCCGTGTGGCCCTGATTCCCACGCAGCCCAACGACAAGGGCGATCTCCGCTTCTCGGTGAGCGTGGATGGCGCAGACCCCACCGTGTTCAGTCTGAAGGAACCCTTCCGCTCGGAGCGATGGAAGGTCAATGTGCTCAGAGGACAGGCCGTGAGAGAATTGAAACTGGATGCCTTGAAGGCGGGCAACCACACCTTGGTCATCAAGGCGCTCGACCCACATGTGCTCGTAGACCAGTGGATGATAGACTACAACCCCAACCGCAAATTCTATCTCTTTCCCGTGAAATGATATGAAGAATATTAGTTTAGTTCTCTTTCTGCTGGCTCTTGTTGCCTTCCCCTTAGGAGCAACGGGCCAGCAGACCCAAACGCTTTTTCTCTCCGGCCGCGATGCCGACCATACCGTGACTTGGGACTTCCACTGTTCCAAGGGAATGAACAGTGGAAAGTGGCGAAAGATAGCCGTTCCTTCTTGTTGGGAACAGCAGGGCTTTGGCGAATATACCTACGGCAGATATTATAAGAAGAAAGATGGAAAGGTGAGTGATGAGACGGGCACTTACCGCCATCGCTTCAAGGTGCCTTCCGCTTGGAAGGACAAGACCATCGTGCTCACCTTTGATGGGGTGATGACCGACACTCGTGTTCTTGTGAATGGCCAGCAGGCAGGCCCTATTCATCAAGGTGGCTTTACCTCTTTCTCGTATGATGTTTCCTCATTGTTGCAAGTTGGCAAGAGCAATCAGCTGGAAGTCTTTGTCAAGAAGCAGTCGGACAACAAGTCGGTGAATATGGCGGAGCGTCATGCCGACTGGTGGCTTTTTGGAGGTATCTATCGCCCCGTCTATTTGCAGGCTTTTCCCAAGGCACATATCTCCCATGTGGCGGTGGATGCCAAGGCCGACGGTAAGATGACTTTGGACTTGCAACTTCTGAATGCCCCGTCGGGTTGTTGCCTTAAGGCGATTTTGGAAGGCAAACAGCAAAAAGAGACCAAGACATTGCCTTTGGAGTCGAAGGCGCATCAACGTGTCACTATGGCTTGGGATGGCATCAAGGCTTGGGATACCGAGCATCCACATCTCTATAACATGAAGCTGCAGTTGCTTTCTGCCGTCGGGCAGGTCTTGCATGAAACGCAAGAACGTGTAGGTTTCCGTACCATCGAGTTCCGGCGTCGTGATGGCTTTTATCTGAATGGCAGAAAACTGCAGATCAAGGGCGTCAACCGCCATTGCTTCTATCCCGAGACAGGGCGCACCACGTCCAAGAGATTGGACTTGCAGGACGTGAGGTTGGTGAAGGGGATGAACGCCAACGCCATCCGCTCCCATTATCCCCCCGACAAGCATTTTCTCGACCTCTGCGACTCGCTGGGCGTACTCTACCTCGACGAGTTGCCCGGATGGCAGAACCATTATGATACGAAGATAGGCACCCAAATTCTGAAAGAGATGATGGCTGATGACGCCAACCATCCTTGTATCTTCGCATGGGGCAATGGCAACGAGGGCGGTTTCAACTACGACCTGGACCCTCTCTTCCGTCAATACGATCTCCAGCAGCGCCACGTGGTTCACCCCTGGGCGATGTTCGATGGTGTGGATGCCCACCACTATCCTGCCTATCAGACGGGCGTGCATCGGCTGCACAATGGCTACGAGGTGTTCATGCCCACCGAGTTCCTCCACAGTCAGTACGACAAGGGCGGTGGTGCCTCGCTCGATGAATACTGGAGCCACTGGAAGGAGAATCCCCTCTTCGCCGGCGGTTTCATCTGGGCGATGATAGATGAAGGCGTGAAGCGTACCGACCACAAGGGCGAGATTGACTGCGACGGCACCAATGCTCCAGATGGAGTGGTGGGGCCCCATAGGGAGAAGGAAGGCTCTTGGTTCACCATTCGCGATGTGTGGTCGCCCATTCAGATAGCCCCTCTTCGCATCCGTCCGTCATGGGACGGTCGGTTTGTGGTCAGCAACGGATTCCTGTTCAGCCGTCTCGACGAATGCGAGATGCGCTATCGCATCCTTGCCGACTCCGTCTTGTCGGAAGGCCAGGTGGTGCTGCCGCGGATAGAGGCGGGCGAGAGCGGGTATGCGAGTCTGGGGAAAAAGGAAGACTTCTCCCAGGGCGACGTCTTGCAACTCGTCGCACTCGATGCCCACCATGACACCGTCAATGTGTGGACATTTCCACTGAAGTATGCCGATGAATATTTCCAGGCCCATCAGCCGCTGATGGCTGAGTCCGCCGCCCAGGCGCAGGTGGACGGCACAACCTTGCTGTCGCCTTCGGGAGTGAAGGCCATCTTTGATGAGAAGACGGGCATGCTGGCTCATATATATAATAAGGAGAAGGAAATTCCCTTCAACGGCGGTCCACTGCCCGTGGGCATGAAGATGAAACTGCAGGGCATCTCCGCCAGACAGGAGGGAAAGGACGCCCTGCTTGTGATGCACTACACGGGAGCCGTCGACTCCATCGTCTGGCGAATGCGACCCGACGGACTGCTGGGGATGGATGCCGTCATCCTGAACAGTCGCAATGGAAAGAAGTTTGACGGTGAGTTCTTCGACAAGGAAGTCCGTAATCTGGGATTCTCTTTCTGCTATCCCGAACAGGAATGCGAGGGAATGAAATGGATGGGCAAAGGGCCTTATCGTGTCTGGCGCAATCGGCTTCGTGGACCGCAATGGGGTGTCTGGCAGAAAGCCTATAACAACACGGTGACAGGCGAGAGCTGGCTTTATCCTGAGTTCAAAGGCTATCATGCCAACCTGTATTGGGCGGAGATGATGTCGAAGACCGCTCCCTTCGAAGTATATTCAGAGACCGACGGACTCTACTACCGCGTGTTCACCCCCGAGGAGCCGAAGGCCCTGAACGGCGAGAAGCATACGATGCAGTCCTTCCCCGACGGCGACATCTCCTTCCTGCTAGAGATACCGGGCATCCAGTCTTACAAGCCCATCGAGCAGTTGGGCCCCAAGGCCCAGCCCGGCAACATCCGGGTCAATATCGGGGACGAAGGGTTGAGAATCAAACTTTGGTTTAATTTCTTATATAAATTAAATAATGTGAATATTTGTCCATAATACCTATATCGGATAAATATTAAAGGTATTTGGA
>CAVGLH010000130.1:0-6749 GCA_963630065.1 Bacteroides fragilis
AATTCCTTGCTTGAGTGGTACGGCGGGGGAAATTCCTTGCTTGAGTGGTACGGCGAGGGCGCCGTACCTCCTATGATTGCCTTTGCTGGCAATATTGGTAACTGTAGGAGGTACAGCGCCCTCGCTGTACCAAGCAAGCAAGTGAGATTTAAGCGCCCTCGCTGTACCAAGCAAGTGAGAGTTTCCAAATCAGAAACTTGCGTATATCTCATCAACAAATTGTAACAAGTTATTTTTTTATCGTCACTTAACACTTAACATTACATAATAAGCAATGAACGAAGAAACTCACAATAAGCTGATGGAAATCAAGCGGAGCTTCCGCTTGCTGATGAACGGTCCCGGATCGCAGTCGATGCGCGACAAAGGACTGGGGTATAAACTGAACTGGGGCGTGCCCTTCACCGACCTGAAAAAGATGGCCGCGGAATATGGCAAGGACTACGAGCTGGCCATCGAACTTTGGAAGGAGGACATACGCGAATGCAAGATTCTCGCCACCCTCATCATGCCAGCCGAAAAAATGCTGGCCGAAATCACCGACCTCTGGATGGAGCAGGTGCAGAGCCAGGAGATGGCGGAGATGCTCGCCTTCAATCTGTTGCAACATGTAGACTATGCGCCCGTTATCGCCTACCAGTGGATAGCCAGCGACAAGCCGCTTTATCTCGTGGCCGGATTCCAACTTCTGGCCCGCCTCTTCGCCAACGGGATGGAACCCAACGAGCGAGGCATCAACGAGTTTCTCGACCAGGCCGCCTGCGCCTTGCAGGGCGACAACATGGGGGTAATGCATGCTGCCTCCAACGCCGTGATGCGCTTTTGCGACTTCGGCGAAGAATATGAGAAAATAGCACGGGGAGCATTGAAGGGAATATTCGAAATATAAATAGGTCCCTATGTAGCAATTTTTGTCCCGAAAGGGCAATATACTGCTCTGGCAGGGGCAGAAAACTGCCCCTACCAGACAAATTTCCTTACAAGGCGAGGAAAAATCGAAACTAAGCCTGTTTGGTTGGAAGAGTCTCCGCATTTATACCTTGTTTGAGTGGTACGGCGAGGGAAATTCCTTGCTTGAGTGGTACGGCGAGGGAAATTCCTTGCTTGAGTGGTACGGCGAGGGCGCCGTACCTCCTATGATTACCTTCGCTGGCAAGTATGGGTAACTGTAGGAGGTACAGCGCCCTCGCTGTACCAAGCAAGCAAGTATGAGATTTAAGCGCCCTCGCTGTACCAATCAAGCAAGTGTGAGATTTAAGCGCCCTCGCCGTACCACTCAAGCAGGAATGTTCTGAGTGAATCCACTTTCTGTGTCCGAAAAACAACCCTACAGGTAGAAAAACTTCCGGTATTCGTTTTCGAAATTGGGGGTGAACACGCCTTTTCCCATGTGCTCCATAATCTCATCCTTTGACCAAAAGCGGCCTCCGGCCAATTCCTCTAGGCTAGGCTTCACCTCGCCATCATAAACACAACGGTGGACGTAGACCAATTCCTTTTCCCGCTGGCTCTCGAAGACATAGTGCCCCAAGGACTCGGGAATGAAGTCGGTGATACCCAGCTCCTCACGCACCTCGCGACGGAGAGCCTGGGCTACGCTTTCGCCCAAGTCCACATGACCTCCGCAAGCCGTGTCCCACTTGTCGGGCTGGATATCCTTCCACGCCGGGCGATGCTGGAGATACAGGTCGCCGCGACTGTTGAACACATGCAGATGGACTACGGGATGCAAAATCTTGCTCCCGTCGTGGGCATGGCCCCGGGTGATGGTACCCAGGATGTTGCCCTGCTCGTCCACTATCGGAAATTCCTCGTTCTTATTGTCTTTCATATAATCTCCCAACTTCTAACTTCAAACTTCTAACTGAAAAAGACTTCTAACTTACAAAGTCCCATACTCCTCGGAGTAGCGGAGCATCTGGTCTACGTAGCTCTCACTATAGTCGATGGAAACGTCGGTCGTGTTGCCCTGATCGTCGGTAACCAGGCTCATTCGGGGATTGACGAAACCCTTGTAGGGAGCCAGGTCGAGCTTCTTGTAGCGAGCCAGGATTTCGCGATGCAAGTCGGGGTCGATGTCGACGGCATATTTCTCCACCAACTGGCGGGCCGCCTCGAAGTCGCCCTCGCTCTTGACACGCTGAATCTCTGCCAGCAGTCGGCCGAAGACGTGGCGCAACTTTTCGTAGTCGTTCACCTTGACATAGGTCTTCTCCCCCACTTTCACCAGTTCCACGGCACCCTCGGCATGCTCCAAGGTCCACCAGGCAATGAGGGCGCGGTTGCGCATGTGGGCCTCCTCAATCTTGTCGCCCTCCTTCACACGGATAGTCTGGGTGAGCAGACCGTTCATCAGATAGGAGTAATATTGCGCCTTGTAGGCCTCGTCGTTGGGGGTAAGTCCCAGCTCTACCAGCTTGTGGTCGGCCACGTAATAGAGGCCGAAGAGGTCGGCCCGCGCCTCCTCGATGGTGCTGCCGTATGCCTTGAGAGCATCGGGGTCGGTGCCGGGCAGAAGTTGTCCGCTGCCATGGCCCAGACACTCGTGGAGGTCGGTATGAAGGTCGTCGGTGATGTCGCCATATTTATTAATAAGGTCTACGGTAGGCTGGTCAATGACAAACTCGTCGCGGAAGCCGTTGCCCTGCGCCACCTTGTTGTAGGCCTCGGTCAGATTGCCGATGGTCACGCTCTTCGAGCCGTACTCCTGGCGAATCCAGTTGGAGTTGGGCAGGTTGATGCCGATGGCAGAGGCTGGATATTCCTCGCCGCCCAGCATGGCAGCACAGATGACATTGGCGGTGACACCCTTCACCTCGGGCTTGCGGAAGCGAGGGTCTACGGGCGAATGGTCTTCAAACCACTGGGCGTTCTGGCTGATGGTCTGCGTTCGCTTGGTGGCCTCCAGGTCTTTGTATTCCACGATGCCTTCCCACGTGGCCTTCAGCCCCAACGGGTCGCCATATACCTCGATGAATCCGTTGATGAAATCCACCATCCCCTCGTGCTGATCCACCCAGGCGATGCTGTAGCGGTCGAAGTCGGCGAGGTCGCCCGTGCGGTAATATTTCACAAGCAGGTCGATGAGATGTTTCTGTCCGTCGTTCTCGGCATACTTCTGGGCACGCAAGAGCCAGGACACGATTTCCTTGATGGCCACGCCATACAGTCCGTCCTCCGTCCATTTCTGCTCCACCAGTTCGCCGTTGCGCTTGATGAGTTTCGAGTTGAGGCCGTACATGGGAGGCGTGTCCGTCTTCTGCTCCTTCATCCGGGCATAGAAACGCTCCACCTCCTCCTGGGTCACATTCTCGTAGAAGTTGCAGGCCGAGGTGAGCACCAAGTCCTCCCCATCAGTCTGGTTCACTCTCTTGGGCATCACTGCGGGGTCGAAGATTACGGGCACCAACTTTGCCAGCAAGTCTTCGCGGCTCTCCCCCCTAGAGGTGGGCAACAGCTCGGGGTCTACGCTCTCCACCATCTCATAGAAAGCCTCCTCGCTGAAGCCGGGCTGGAATTTCTCGCATCCATAATGGTGATGGATGCCGCCGGAGAACCACACACGCTTCAGATACACCTCCAGGGCCTTGAAGTCGGCGCTCTCGCGGTCGCCCTCATAGTTGCGGTACACGGCCTCCAGCGTCTTGCGGATGCGGAGGTTGTACCTACCTTGCTGGTCGAAGGTGATGTCGCGCCCCATGAGGGTGGCCTTGGCCAAGCAATAGATATACATTTTCTGTTGGAGCGACAGCTGTTCGAAACCTTTCAGCTCGTAGCGGAGCATCTGGATGTCGGCAAATCGCTCATGAGCATTTACATCGTATTTTGCCATAATTTCCGAAATTTGGGGACAAAAGTAATATAATTATTTCGAAATTCAAACTTTTTTACCATGTTTCGTACATTTGCCGAACAAAAAGTGGACATTTTCCTAAAATATCATTATCTTTGCAAGAAATAAACGCAGACCAAGAAGAAATAAGAAATGCAAATCAAAGAAATATTAAGAAGCTATTTCGGCTACGATTCGTTCCGGCCGCAGCAGGAAGACATCATCCGGGAGGTGATGCTGGGACACGACTGCCTGGTGCTGATGCCTACGGGCGGCGGCAAGAGTCTATGCTACCAGATACCTGCGCTCGCCATGGAGGGAACGGCAGTGGTCGTCTCGCCCCTCATCAGCCTGATGCACGACCAGGTGGAGGCTCTCAAGGCCAACGGCATCCCGGCCGAGGCACTCAACAGCAGCCACGACTCCACCGACGAGCTCATCATCCGAAGGAAGTGCGAGGCGGGACAACTGAAAATCATCTACGTATCGCCCGAAAAGCTCCTCAGCGAGATACCCTATCTGTTCAGCAACATCAAGATATCGCTCTTCGCCGTGGACGAGGCCCACTGCATCAGCCAGTGGGGCCACGACTTCCGCCCCGAGTATGCCCAGCTGGGACTGCTGCACGAAAATTTCCACGGCGTGCCCGTGATGGCACTCACCGCCACAGCCGACAAGCTGACCCGCGAGGACATCATCCGCCAGCTGCATCTCAACGGACCTACCTTCGTGAGCAGTTTCGACCGGCCCAACCTGAGCCTCACCGTGCGCCGGGAGAGCACCAAGAAGGAGAAGCTGAGATACATCATCCGCTTCATCAAGCAGCGCAGGAGCGAGGCGGGCATCGTATATTGCCTATCGCGTAAGAACGCAGAGATGATGGCGCAAGAGCTGAACGAGGCTGGCATCGATGCGGCCGTATACCACGCCGGGCTGTCGAGCCAGGAGAGAAGCTCCGTACAGGAGCGATTCAAGATGGACCAGACGCAGGTGGTGTGTGCCACCATCGCCTTCGGCATGGGCATCGACAAGGGCAATGTGCGCTGGGTGATCCACTACAACCTGCCCAAGAGCATCGAGAGTTTCTACCAGGAGATAGGGCGAGCAGGAAGAGACGGTGAGCCCGCCGACACCATCCTTTTCTACTCCATGGGCGACATCATCACGCTGCGCTCCTTCTGCGACGAGAGCGGACAGAGAGAGGTGAACCTGGAAAAACTGCGGCGCATGGAGGAGTATGCCGAGGCCAGAGTGTGCCGCAGGCGCATCCTGCTCAACTATTTCGGCGAGACCTCAGCCTGCAACTGCGGCAACTGCGACGTATGCAAGAATCCGCCGAAGACTTTCGACGGCACCATCCGGGCGCAAAAGGCTCTGAGCGCCGTGGTTCGGTCGGGCGAGAAAATAGCTGTAGGCACTTGCATCGAGATACTCAGGGGTATGCACTCGCCAGCCGTGGTGAAAAACCACTACAACGAGATGAAGACCTTCGGAGTGGGACGCGACACGAATGCCAAGGATTGGCAGGTCTACCTGCTGCAGATGCTGCAGATGGGATTCTTCGAGATAGCCTACAACGCCCATAACGCTATGAAGGTGACCTCGCTGGGATGGCAGGTGCTGAAGGGCGAGCACCATGTATCGCTCGCCTACGTCACCAACCCACCGGACAAAGGAATCCCCGAGGTGCATGCGGAGCGACTCATCTTCAAGGAAGAGGCACGCGGCGTGGAAGACAAGAAACTCTTCGAGCACCTGCGCAAACTGCGCAAACACCTGGCCGACGAGCAGGGTTATCCTCCCTACATCGTACTGTCGGACAAGAGTCTGCACGAACTGGCATCAAAGAAGCCCACCACCCTGAAGGCGATGGGCCTCATCAACGGCATCGGAGAATTCAAGCTCAAGAAATATGGCGAAACCTTCGTCCGAGCCATCAAGCAATGGAGGGGCGAAGGTTGACATCCCAAACCTTCAGAAAACAATCGTCTCCAGATCATCAGGCACGAAGACCTTGCCTTTGAAATTTTGGGCGGCCTCCCGGGTATAAGTTTCCTTGCGAGTGGCGAGGGTTTTCTCCTCAGTGTGATAGAGCAGGAGGTTTTTTACGCCCAGTTCCGCCGCCAGTTTTCCTGCGTCGAGAGCAGTGCTGTGACTCTTCTCATAAGGTTTGAAAACATCGCGGTCGGCATAGAGACAGAAAGCCTCGCACATCATCCAGTCGGCTTGCTCCACGTAACAGCGATTCAGAGGATTGTAAGGCTCGTCGCCCAGACAAGCGAGGACTTGGCCGTCGGGTAGCACGACACGAAAGCCAAACTGCTTCTCCTTGGTACTGTGGATGTCGAAACACTGCAGATGCATATCCCCCACCTCGAACTTACCGCCATCCTCCAGCTGATGGAAGGCCACTCTCTCCGCCACCTTGGCGAGTTGCTTCTTGGCGAGAATCATGTCGATGATGGTACGAATCACCTTCATCACCTTGTCGTTGCCATACACATGGAGCTGGCCTTCGTAGCCCTTGCACTGCGCCACCATGCGAATCACCCAGATGACGCCGAGAATATGGTCGGTATGGGAATGGGTGACAAAGAGGTGATGAATGTCGGCTATCGGGATGCCCACCTTGTTCAAAATCCCCAGCACTCCATTGCCACCACCGGCGTCTACCATCAAGCGGGTGGTGGAAGTCTCCAACACAAAGCAGGTGTTGTAAATCCGGGTTACTGTCGCATTGCCCGTTCCTAACATTACTATCTTGTTCATTGTTTTTTATGTTTAGTGTTTTTTAGTGACGAAAAAAAATAACTTGGTACAGCGAGGGCGCTGTCAGTTTGGATTGGTACAGCGTGGGGGATTCCTTGCTTGAGTGGTACAGCGAGGGCGCTGTACCTCCTACAGTTACCCATACTTG
>CAVGLH010000131.1:0-6671 GCA_963630065.1 Bacteroides fragilis
CTGGGAGCCGTCTATGAGAATGTCGTGGCACAGGAACTGAAGGCACATGGCCATCACCTCTTCTACTATGACAACCGCAAGAATGGGGAGGTCGATTTCCTGGTGGATGAATATTCTTCGTTGACTATCCTGCCCATCGAGGTAAAGTCGGGCAAGGACTACACGGTACACAGTGCCCTAAGCAAGATGCTTGCCATCCCCGACTATCATATCCTGTCAGGACTGGTGGTGTCGAACGAGCGACAAGTGAAGCAAGTAGGAAAGGTCGTCTACATGCCTATCTACTATGCGATGTTCATAGATGCCACAGGGGCAGACAATGAAGATATTTACTTTTAAAAAGTGCAAAAAGAGGAAGAAGAACTATGGAACAACAAAATAATGTAAGGAAAGCCTTCCTGCAACTGCATCTGAGCGTGGTTCTGGCAGGATTCACGGGCTTGTTTGGCAAACTGGTGACGCTCAACGAGACGACGCTCGTATGGTACCGCCTTCTCTTCACCGCCATCATCCTGACGGTGTTCACGGGATTCCCCCGCGTAAGTTGGAAGAAGCTGTTGCAGATAGCGGGATGCGGCACGCTGCTGGGAACGCACTGGCTGCTCTTCTACGCCTCCATCAAGGCGAGCAACGTGTCCATCGGCGTGGTCTGCTTTGCCAGCATGTGCTTCTTCACCTCCATCTTCGAGCCACTCATCTTCCGCAAGAAGTTCTCGTGGGTGGAGATGCTGCTGGCACTCATCACAGTGGGCGGCCTGGTCTGCATCTTCTCCTTCGACTCCCGTTACCGCTTCGGCATCATCATCGGCATTCTGTCGGCGGCAGTCTGCTCGCTCTACGCCATCACCAGCAAGAAAGTGAGCGTGGGCGTAAAGGCGCGCACGATGCTGCTCTACCAGATGGTGGGAGGCCTCATCGGCGTATCCGTCATCATCCCTTTCTACCTGCTGCTCTACCCCTCCGCCCAGCCGGTGTGCGTAGTGCCCGAGGGCGCAAACCTCTGGTGGCTATTGAGTCTCGCCCTGTTCTGCACGGCAGGTCTCTACTTGTTGCAGATTATCGTGCTGCGAAGCCTGTCGGCTTTCACCGTCAACCTCACCTACAATCTGGAGCCCTGCTATTCCATCCTCATCGCCTTCATCGCCTTCGGCGAGGCAAGGGAGCTGAACGCTTCTTTCTATGTGGGCATCGGCATGGTAGTGCTGAGCGTGGTGCTGCAGACGCTGCGGTCTGTCAAGAAGAAGAAAAAGCCAATGAACACTCTGCCAAAAGCGGGGAGCTCTCAAACATCACACGCATCTTGTCCTGTATAGAAATTCCCAAACTTCTCTTCCCGACTTTTTCAACCTGATAATCGGGTCGATAAAGTATAGCCTGCCGTCATCGTCACACAGCACATTGTCGCTGACATTAGAGACATCGGTTATTGCAAAGTATTCATTCCCATAGAAATACTTGTCTTCCTTGGTCAAACCTAATTGACGGATGAGATAGTCGTCTATCATTTTTTGAGTAGGGACTCTGAACATACACGACACATTCTTTTGTTGCAAAACAACTCTGATGCCTTTTGAATCTTCAGAAATTCCAACAAAGCGATACCTCGTATCAGGAAAAAGAATGTTATGAATCAAATGCTCATAGATAATATCTTCGGGTAAGGTATGCTTCATTGCGGCTTTGGCAAAGGGAGACTTCATCTTGGTAAAAGTACTTCCGTCTTTGCTCAAATACACTACGCTCTCCCCTGTTGATGCCATTCGCTTATTGCCAAACTTATCCCAGTCAGCCTTTTCTATGTACAAGCCCCCGGCTCTTGCGATCTCAATCAACCGATGACATTCCTCTTCCTCAGCATCTCTCGTGCTTTGCCTGTTATCTCCATGTCGTTGAGAGGATACCCCAGTCTCAAACACTCGAATATCGCTTCGGTCGCAATTCGCCTGTATCTTTTGCTCACGTTCATAATGTATTGAAGTGCCGTCTGACCGCTTACCAAATATATAGTCGATAATTTTTCTTCCATAATTCTTCATCTTATGATAGTTTTTTCCTTGCTGTACACTCTTTGCTATCTTTATTCTCCACTATCTTTCCCATAAGCAGAAACATTTAATTTTCAATGGCGCAAAGATACGCCAAATATTCCTAACCGCCAAACTTTTAGGGCAAATCTTCGGGGGATTCGTCAAGTATCTGAAGAATATTTTGTACCTTTGCACGAAAAATCACCAATAGAAGACAATGAATATCAAATCTGTAAGCAACAAGTTGAAAGGCAACCCCACGATGGTGGAGGGCACGGTGTATTCGATGCTCATCATCTGCAGCATCTCGCATTTCCTCAACGACATGATTCAGTCCATCATCCCCTCCATCTACCCTATCGTGAAGGACAAGTTCGATTTCTCGTTTGCACAGATAGGCATCATCACCCTGGTGTTTCAGATGACCTCCTCCATCCTGCAACCCTTCACGGGACTTTACGCTGACAAGCATCCACGGCCTTACGCCCTTTCGGTGGGCATGTGCTTCACCTTGGTGGGACTGGTGCTGCTCGCCTTCGCCGAGAACTATTTTCTCATACTCTTGGCAGTGAGCGTCGTTGGACTGGGATCTTCCGTCTTCCATCCCACCGCTTCGAGAGTGGCGCAGTTGGCTTCGGGCGGCAAGAAGAGCTTGGCGCAGTCCATCTTCCAGGTGGGCGGCAATGGCGGCTCGGCGGTAGGACCATTGCTTGCCGCACTCATCATCCTGCCTTTCGGACAGCACGCCATCTCATGGTTTGCCTTGGCGGCACTGTTGGCGGCACTCATCATGGTCCGGCTCGGAGCTTGGTATAAGGCACGGCTCGCCTATGTGGTAAAACATCCGCAGAAGCAGCCTCTCCTCAACCACGACATTTCCAAGCGGGCCAAGTATGGGGCTTTGATGATCCTCATCCTGCTGGTTTTTTCGAAGTATTTCTATACGTCGTGCATCACCAGCTACTTCACGTTCTTCCTGATAAACAAGTTCGGCATCTCCGTGCAGACATCCCAACTCTGTCTGTTCGTCTTCCTTGCCGCCTTTGCCATCGGAACGGTGGCGGGAGGAATGTTGGGCGACAAGTTCGGCAGAAAATATGTCATCTGGTTCTCCATCCTGGGAGCTGCGCCCTTCGCTCTCGCCATGCCTTTCGCCAATCTCACTTGGACGCTCATCTGCACCTTCCTCTCCGGGCTCATCATCGCCTCGGCGTTCTCCTCCATCGTGGTCTATGCCACCGACCTGATGCCCGACAAGGTGGGACTGATAGCCGGCATTTTCTTCGGACTGATGTTCGGCTTGGGAGGTCTTGGTTCCGCCTTCTTCGGATGGCTCGCCGACAAGACCAGCATCGAGTTCATCTTCCGGGTAAGTGCCTTCCTGCCCCTCTTAGGCATCATCGCCGGTTTCCTGCCCAACACACAGAAAGTGAAATGACATGAAGCAGACCGTCAACACCCAATATTACGACTCCCCTTGCGGAAAGCTCATTCTGGCATCTATAGGCGACGAGCTTTGCCTCTGCGACTGGAACGGAATGCCATGCGCAGAGCGCAACAAGCGGCGACTGATGCGACTGCTGAATGCAGAGTTCACTGCTTCATCTTCTGCCGTCTTGGAACAAACCCAAAAAGAGTTGGATGAATTTTTCGCTGGCGAGCGAAAATCCTTCGACATTCCCTTATGCCCCATAGGCACTGATTTCCAAAAGCAAGTGTGGCAAGCCTTACTCGAAATTCCCTATGGCGAGACGAGAAGCTACAAGGAGATAGCCCAGAGCGTGAACAATCTCAAGGGAATAAGGGCTGTGGCGCAAGCCATCGGCTCCAACGGCATCAGCATCCTCATCCCCTGCCACCGTGTCATCGGCTCCGACCATTCCCTGACGGGATTTGCCGGCGGCATTGAGGCGAAAAGATTGCTTCTAAACATAGAGAGTAAGAACACAGGAAAAGCGGTTTGTGTATTATAATTTCTTCTATCCTGCAATTCCACAAATCACCGAACAAATTGACTACAAATCACCGAATAAATTGACCACAAACAACCGAAAATTCACTAAAACTTTTGGACATTTAAAATATTATTCGTAATTTTGCCCCTCAAAATCATATAGTTATGGCAAAACACCAACAAGATGCCAGCCCATCATTCGTGGCTGTTATCATTGGTGTTGGCAAGTATGCTTATCGAAGAAAAGATGGGGTGTATGTCATACCGATTGGTTGTCTGAAGGACTGAAAACAAAAATCCGCTTTGACAACTCGAAGTTAGCACTTTTTACACTTGCAGACGTTAATGAATTTAAAGAAGTAAGCTGCAGCCGTTAATTTTGCGAAAGAAAATTGCGGAAATCCGCAAAAATCTTTCGCAAAACGAATGATTTCTCTAATTTTACGAAAGAAAACTGCGGAAATCCGCAAAAATCTTTCGTAGGATAAAGCAATGCTAACGGACTTTATATCCCATTAGCCTTTAATGCTATTACTTTTTCTTCAATAAGGATGCAAAGATGAAAATCACCTTACCATCACTTCGCTTGAAGTTGGCCAGTTGCTCCATCGCCTTTACATACCCAACAGAATTCTCATGAATGTTCTCCATGAAACACAAGAAATCCCTCATTGAGGGATAAAAATGCTTAAATTCACCCCTCAATGAGGGAACTTTTCGCGCAAATTCATCCCTCATTGAGGGATTTTTCGTATATTTGCCACGATTTTAAACAGTATTCTTCATAAAAAGACAAGATATGATAGACAACAAGCTATACGAATACATGACGGAGTTGCTGAAGCGCACGCCTCTCGATTTCATCAGATACAAATATGATGAGATTAATTGGAACGGGCGACTGGTGGGCATCGTCGGTCCACGAGGCGTGGGTAAATCCACCATGGTATTGCAACACATCAAGAAATCAACGGAAGGACATCATTTGTATGTCTCTGCCGACAACATCTATTTCACCAATCATTCCTTGACAGACTTCGCCGATGAATTTATCAAGGAGGGAGGTACACATCTTTATATAGACGAGATACACAAATACGCAGGTTGGAGCAGAGAATTGAAACAAATCTATGACATGCACCCATCGCTGCATCTCGTATTTACAGGTTCTTCTGTCTTGGATATCAAGAGGGGCGAGGCAGATTTGAGTCGCCGGGCATTGATGTACATGATGCAAGGATTGTCTTTCAGGGAATATCTCCAACTATTCAAGGGCATCAAGAGCAGAGTATTTTCTCTGGAAGAAATCCTCAGTCACCAAGTGGAGATTCCCGGGTTAGAGCATCCCTTGCCTCTCTTCAGGGAATACCTCAGCCAGGGCTATTATCCTTTCGCCATCGAAGGCGATTTCATGACAAGAATGCTACAAGTAGTTGACCAGACTGTGGAGGTCGATATTCCACAATATGCCGACATGAAAGCCTCTACAGCCCGAAAACTCAAACGAATGCTTGTTATCCTCTCCGGGCTTGCACCCTACAAGCCAAGCGTAGAGAACCTTGCCACGGAGATTGGGGTGAGCAAGAACAACGTACCAGATTACCTCGTCTATTTGGAACGTGCCGGCATGATTGGGTTGCTAAGAGACGACACTTCGGGGATGCGCAACCTTGGAAAGGTTGAAAAGGTCTATGTGGATAACCCAAGTCTGATGTCGGTGCTCACACCTAACCCCAACATTGGAAATATAAGGGAAACTTTCTTCTACAATCAGATGAGGGAGAAGCAAAATGTTACCGCTTCCAAAGCTTCCGACTTCACTATTGGCGATTACACCTTCGAGATTGGCGGACGAAAGAAAGGCAAGAAACAGATAGAAGACGTGAAGAACGGTCACATCGTAAAAGATGACATCGAGACTGGGCACGGAATCATCATCCCACTTTGGTACTTCGGAATGAACTATTAAACAAAACATCATCCTTTTCGGGGATTTTTGGGACGAAACAAGCTCTATGCAAGATTTTTATTGTAATTTTGCACCGTGCTTGGGACTAAGGAAGAACCCACTTTTCACCAAGCTGATAAAAAATATAGAATATTAAAGAATTGTACAGACAAGAATATGGTCTTAAATTACATTTGGATAGCTTTCTTCGTGATAGCGTTCGTCTTCGCCGTCATCGGACTGGCGATGGGAGACACCACCGTCTTCCAAAAGATAGTCGATTCCACCTTCGACTCCTCGAAGAATGCCTTTGAAATCTCGCTCGGACTGACGGGCGTACTCGCCCTGTGGCTCGGCATCATGAAGATTGGCGAGAAGGCGGGAGTGGTGAATGTGCTGGCCCGTGCGCTCAGCCCCGTCTTCACCAAACTCTTCCCCGACATTCCGAAGAACCACCCTGTGATGGGCAGTATCTTCATGAATATCGCCTCGAATATGCTGGGGCTTGACAATGCGGCGACTCCCACCGGACTGAAGGCGATGCAGCAGATGCAGGAGCTCAACACGAAGAAGGACACGGCGACCAACCCGATGATCATGTTCCTCGTACTGAACACCTCGGGCCTCACCATCATCCCCACCACCATCCTCGCCTTCCGAGCCTCGTATGGTGCGGCACAGCCCACAGATGTCTTTATTCCTATCCTCATGGCCACCACCGTGGCTACGCTCGCCGGCATCG
>CAVGLH010000132.1:0-6628 GCA_963630065.1 Bacteroides fragilis
ATATCGGTTATTTATAACTATAAGTAGGGGAGACGGACCTTGAGATGAGGTTTGCCTCCCTTTTTTCTGTAATCGAATGGATAGATTTTGCCGACATGCCCTATTTTTCCTGACACGCCCAGATTGGGCAGAAAAACTTTAACCATATAGCTCGAAAAATAAGTTAATATTAAATATACCAAGTTACTTACCATTACATAATTTGTCTTGCGAGGTTAATAGCTGTTAAATCTCGGAAAGTAAAAAACACTTTTTGGGATGAAACTAGTTTTTTTTAGTATCTTTGTACCGATTTATCACCTTGTTGTGACACGTTATTAAATAAATTAAGAATCATATTGATGACAGCAAATTTTGGACGTATAAGCTTTAGGTATTCTTTTGCAACCAGAATCTGTATTTGGATGTTGGTTATGACGGTTCTTGTCTTTTTGGGAGCTTTTGGCGGTGCGTCTTGGTTTGCTAGCAAGATGATGCTTGAGGACGGTCATCGCAAGGCCAATCTGGAACTGGACAAGGCCATCCTCTCCATCTGCGATGACATGGACTTGGTGGAGAGCGCAGGCAATAACTTTGCCTCGTTCTGGAGTTGGAAATGGGCAGAGCAACTGCCCGATGACGCCGTCATCGCCGCCTGCAGAAGCTTTCTGAAGGCCAATCCCAACGTGCAAGGTGTAGCTGTATGTTTTGAACCTGGCTGGTATCCTCAATACAAGAACGGTTTTGCACCCTATGTGATGCAAGACAAGAAGGGCAGACAAAAATATGTGAACCTTTCTGATGCTTACAATTATTGGACTGCAAGGTGGTACAGGGAAACCAAGGCTGGGATGAAAAGTCTCTGGTCGAACCCATTCGTGGAGACCAACGGAACCATCGTGAGCAGTTACTGCGTTCCGTTGTCCGACGGCCGCGGTAAGTTGATTGGTGTGCTGGCACTGGACATGTCGCTGGATAACTTTACCGAGGATGTGCAGAAACTGAAGCCCTATCCCCATTCGTTTCTTACCGTGATGGACGCCAATTGCAATTTCTTGGTGCATCCCGACAAGAAGATGATATTGAAGGGCAACATGGACCAGGTGCTCGACAAGAGAAAGTATGAGGTGAATGAAACCATCTACACGGACATTAAGAACCACAAGCGTGGTGTAGGGACATTCAAGAGGGTAGGTAAGACCAAATTCCTCTATTATGCTCCCATCACACAGGCCAAATGGACGGTGACTCTGGAATGTGACAAGGACGAGATTATGGCCGAGGTTGGGAAGGTGAAATGGCAGATGGCCTTCATCTCTACGCTGGGCATCCTATGCCTCCTGTTCATCAGCTTCTTCGTGATGCGTAGACTCCTAAAACCCATCAAGCTCTATTCCAAGGCGGCTCTCAGTATTGCGGGTGGCAACTTCCACACCCGTCTGCCCAAAGTGCTCAACCGCAACGAACTATGGGCGTTGGGCAACTCGCTCGATCAGATGCAGCGTTCGCTGGAGAGATACATTAACGACCTGAAGGCCACTACCCAGGAGAAAGGACGTATAGAAAGCGAGCTCAACATCGCCAGCAAGATACAGATGTCGATGATTCCCAAGATATTCCCACCCTATCCTGAGCGGGAAGACGTGGACATCTACGCCACGCTGATTCCGGCCAAGGCAGTGGGAGGTGACCTCTATGACTTCTTCATCAGAGATGAAAAACTCTTTTTTTGCATCGGCGATGTGTCGGGTAAGGGAGTGCCGGCCTCGTTGGTGATGGCCGTGACCCGAAGTCTCTTGCGTATTGTGGCAACCCAGGAAGGAAGGCCCGACAGAATCGTGGAATCGCTCAACAAGTCCATGTCGGACATGAACGAAACCAATATGTTTGTCACGCTCTTCGTGGGTGTGCTAGACTTACCTACAGGCAGATTCCGATATTGCAATGCCGGCCACAACGCCCCCGTTGTCATCGACGGCGACACCCGCAAGGTAAGAATGCTGGATGTGAAGTCCAACCTGCCTATTGCAATCATGCCCAACTGGAAGTTTGAGTGGCAGGAAACCATGCTGGCTTCCAACTCAATCATCTTCATGTACACTGACGGACTGACAGAGGCAGAAAATGAAAAGAAAGAATTGTTTGGTGAAGAACGAATGATCGAAATGCTTGAGATTATGGAAGACAAGTCGAACAAGGAACAGATTGACGGGATGCTCCAGGCTGTATACAAGCACGTGGATGGAGCCGAACAGAGTGACGACCTCGCGATGGTGAGTCTTGGCTACAAGCGATTGGAACGCGACACGAAGTTCTATCGCAAGCGCACGCTGCACAATGACATCAGGGAAACGCCGAAGATTGCTGACTTCATCGATGACATCGTGGGCGAGACCGGCATCGACAAGGGGCTGGCTTGCAGCTTGAATCTTGCTCTGGAGGAGGCGGTGGTCAACGTGATGAACTATGCTTATCCCGAGGATACGGTGGGCAACATCGTGCTGGAGTCATACGCCTTCGACGGCAGTCTGAAATTTATCATCACCGACAATGGCATCCCCTTCGACCCTACGTCGGTGAAGGAACCAGATATCTCGGCTGGTATCGACGACCGTTCCATAGGCGGACTGGGCATATTCCTGGTGACACATCTCATGGACAAGATAGAATACAAGCGGGTGGCAGGCAACAATGTGCTGACGCTCAGTAAGAAACTGGGAGTTTGCAAATAAATAGGAGAGAACGATATGACTGAAGGATATAAGGGCTTGGACATGAAGTGCCAGATGCTCATCGATGATTTTGACGCTAGGCAATCTCTCTATGTGAAAATAAGAGACACTGCTGAACAAATGATACATGATGTGCTGAAGTCGGGTCATACGAATGTGACGGCGGTGGAAACTCGCATCAAAAAGAGGGACAGCCTGATTGGCAAACTCATCAGGAAGGGATATAAATACTATAGCATAGAGGATGTTACTGACCTCGTGGGCATCCGTATTATCACCTTCTTTGGAGACGAGGTTGACAGGGTGGCTTCCTTCATGCAGAAAATCTTCGACGTGGACTGGAAAGCGTCCATCGACAAGAGGAAGATGCACTTGATGAACAGCTTCGGCTACAATTCGCTTCATTACATCTGCCGCATTCCGATGTCGGTCTGTGAAAGCATGGGATGTCCGGAACTCAACGAGGTGCGCTTCGAGATTCAGATGCGGTCCACGTTGCAGCACGCCTGGGCGGCGATGGAGCATGACATCGGCTATAAGACAGAGATAGAGATGCCGCCAGAGTATGTCCGAATGATGGGAAGACTGGCCGGTATGTTGGAGTTGGCCGACGAGGAGTTCTCTAGAATCCGTGTCAGCGTGGCTTCCTATCGCAGGAAGATGGAGACGCTCATACAGGCCGGCGAACTCTCCGAGGTAAGGTTGGATGGAGACACTTTCGCTACGTTCATGGCGCAAAAACCCTTTGCTACGTTGATGCAGCGCATCGCCAACATCAATGCGAGCGAGATTCAAGAGATGTCGTTCGCTCCATTCTTTCCCCTTTTCAAGGAGATGGGGATGAGTACATTGCAGGACGTAGCGGATTTTATCAAGGAGAACGAGGAAGATGCCTATGAGTATGCCATGAGTCAGTTTTCTGCCACCGACATTGACATCATTGCCTCTACCGTGGCCTTGCAAGACTTGCTCATCGTGGCGGCCTTGAAGAAAGGAGGTGGAAAGATGGCATTGAAACACATCTTCGATGTGCTCAACGGCAAAAGCATCCACAATGAGAATTTGGCGGATATGGTGCTCAAACAAGCTGGCAACCTGCCGTTTATGAACAGATGATACATATTTGATTTGATAATATAAAGGATAGAATGAACTCACCATTAGATACGGCCTTGGTCGACAAGGCCATCATTTATGCAACCCAAGCCCATCGGGGGACTGAACGCAGAGGAAAAGGATTTCCTTACATCGTGCATCCGTTGGAGGCGATGGCTATTGTCGCAACGATAACAAACAACCCCGATTTGCTAGCCGCTGCGGCATTGCATGACACCATGGAGGATACGGATGTGACATTGGATGATCTCCGGAAGGAGTTTGGAGAACATGTGGCCTCGCTTGTGGCGGACGAGACGGATGTGAAGCATTTGCCGGACGGCACCAAACTGACATGGAAAGAGCGGAAACTGAGGGACATGAACAATCTCAGAGATTCTTCCTGGGAAGTGAAGGTGGTTGCCATTGGCGATAAACTGTCGAATATGAGGGCCATAGCGCGTGACTTCCGCCAGAAGGGAGACGAGGTGTGGAAGATGTTTCATGTCAAGGACAAGGCGGTGCATGCCTGGCGATACAAAGGACTGAGGGATGCCCTTGTGGAGCTGAAGGACACCATGGCTTTCAAGGAGTTTGACCGACTGGTGAGGGAGGTCTTTGGAGATTAATAAGAAATGTTTTAAGATATAGAAAATAGCAAAATTGTAATATTATGGATTTATCGAAGAAATTTGTAATCACCATCAATCGAGAATTAGGTTCTGGTGGTCGTACCATTGGTAGAAAATTGGCTGAAAAGTTGAATGTAAAGTACTATGACAAGGCTTTGATTCAGGAGTTGACACGCAAGTTCGACTTGTCGGTGGAAAAGTTGGAGAAGGTGAAGGGCGGCCAGTTTAATTGGTGGAACGAGTTGAAGCAGAGTTATATCTTACTCTATAACGGAGATAATATGCTGAGTGATGACTCTACTGTGCCTACCACCTACAATATATTCAAGGTAGAGGCTCAGTTCTTGGAGAGACTGGCCGAGGATGCCTCTTGTGTCATCGCAGGACGCTCGGGGTTCTATATCTTCCGCAATACCCCCAACTCTGTAAAGATTCTCATCCAAAGCACGATGGAAAAACGTGTGGAGCGTGTGATGAAGAAGCAAGGACTCTCTGAGGCTGAAGCCAAGAAGGTCATTGCCAAGGTGGACGATGGACGCGAGAACTATACTCAGGAATTCTCTGGAACGAGTCGCTACGATACTCGCAACTATGATTTGGTAATCAATGTTGCCGACATGACAGAGGATGAGGCGGTGGACCTCATATTGAACTATATAGGAAAGGCAAAATAAAGCTGGGAGTGGAAACGCCCCTTCAATTGGTATGGAAATAGAAATTATTAAGGAAGCCAGAGGGGTGAAAGCTTACCTCTCTGGCAGATTGGATACAGCCTCGGCGGTAGAGGTGGCTCCAAAATTTAATGAACTGAGTGAGTATGCCAACCAGGAAGTCGTGCTTGATTTCACGGCACTGGATTATATCAGTTCCTCGGGACTGCGGCTGCTCATCGGCTTGCGAAAGGATAGTGCGGCTAAAGGTGGCAAGGTGATTATCGAGAAAATCAACGACTCTATCCGGAATGTGTTTACAATGACGGGGTTTTATAGCTTGTTTGAAATAAGGGATTAAAATGAGATTTTTTTCAGTACTTTGGTTGGCTTTGGTTGGCTTGCTGCCTGTTGCGGCCCAGAATTTAGTGAAAGGTGACTATGGTTACTTGTATTGTCACATGAGTGACAAGGGGGAATGGACGGCCTATGCGGTGTCCCGGGATGGCTATCACTACCAAGATATCAACGATGGGAAACCTATCTTTGATGTGGAGGAGCATGCCCGCATCGAGGGTGGCACCCGTGATGCTTATATCACGCGTACTTTCGACGGTAAGGGGTATATCATGGTAACCACGGATATGTGTGTTCGCAAGAGCCATAAGTGGGACAACTATGGCATCGACCTCCTTATAAGCAGTGACTTGAAGAATTGGACTAGTGTCACCTTCGATTATCGCAAGGGTATGCAGAACTTCTGCGATGCAGCTACTGCAGAGTCGCCCTACAAGGACTGGAGTACAATCAACCGTGTGTGGGCTCCTCAGATTTTCTGGGATTCAAACTATGTGTGGGAGAATGGTGAGAAGGGGGGATATATGATTTATTATTCCATGCTCAATAGGCCAGAGGAGAAGTATGACCGTATGTACTATAGTTATGCCGACAAGAGTTTTACAAAGATTACTACTCCTAAGTTGCTCTTCGACTGGGGATATGCCACCATTGATGCTGACATCAATTTTCTAGAGAGTGATGGTCTTTATCATATGCTCATCAAGAAGGAAGGCGGTAAGCCTGGCATCTATACGGCTACCAGCAAAAATTTGACTCATGGCTGGGGCGAGCCTGTAGAAAATGACTATGTGAGTTTTGAGGGAAAGAAGAAATGCGAGGGTAGCTCCGCATTCCAGTTGATTGGTGATGACACCTGGCGTGTGGCTTATATCCAATATAGTGACCGCCCCAAACATTATCGTATCTGCAAGGCTGACAAATACTTGCGCAATTTTTCTGACCCCGTAGACATCGAGGGGGTTACTGGACCGCAGCATGGTAGTTTTATGCGAATCACCAAGAAAGAGTACAAAAGCCTCTTAAAATGGGACAAAGAGTTGAAAAAACAATAAGTTTCTCTTTATAGTTTAGACACCTCTTTTATATAAGGGAAAATTGTATTAAAGAGGAATTTAATATGGGATTAACTGTTAAAATACTGTTAATTTTCAAACTTTTTTCTCGGAATATTTGGTAGTTT
>CAVGLH010000133.1:0-6478 GCA_963630065.1 Bacteroides fragilis
AACGTTCGCCATCGGTGTGAAAGTGGCAGTCCTTATCCTTGCTACGGTAGGACTTAGCACCATGTGGATGGCAGTCTTTGCCGATGTGGGAGTAACGGTATTGGCAGTCCTCAACGCCATGCGGGCGTTGAGGAAGGGATAAAGTAAACGGGCAAAGCCCCCCATTGTTGGTACTCTTTAGCGCAAAAAGTGCCGATGTCCATCAGGTGAAAATAGGTTCTTCTGTATGTTTTGTAGTAAAATATACCAATTATTCTTGTTTTATGCGGTGTTTTTACCGCAAATTTTGTATCTTTGCAGCGGATAAGATTGTCATTAAGTGAGAATTGACAGTTGGTCGTTTACTTGCCGTTGTATATGGCGGATTAATGATAGAATATACACATATTTAATATAAACAAATGAAGAAAAAGCTTTTCCTCGTGCCAATCATGGCCATGTTCGCTGTCGTCTCTATGGCGCAAGTTGATTTTCAGTTGCATTACGACTTGGGTCGTAACATCAATCCTGAGTCGGAGTCCAATCGTCAGAAAGTGACTTCTACCGTAGAGATGTATCATCCCGATGCCACGGGTTCCACCTATTTCTTCGTGGATATGGACTATTTCTCCGACGGCATGGGAGCCGCCTATTGGGAGGTGTCGCGCGAGTTCACGCTCGCTAACCTCAAGAGCAGCAACTTTGCCGCCCATATCGAGTACGATGGTGGCTTGACTGTCAACAAATATACCCCGCAGTATGCCAACCGCTACCAGCAGTGCTTCCTCGTGGGTCCCTCTTACAACTGGCACAACGCCAACTTCTCCAAGACATTCTCCGTGCAGGCGATGCTGAAGCAGTATATCAAAAAGGACAATTTGAAGGGAATCACCAGCTTCCAGTTGACGGGCGTATGGAGCACTACCTTCGCCAAGGGACTCTGCACCTTCTCGGGCTTCGCCGACCTTTGGTATGGCTACACTCCGCGCTACGATGCCGATGGCAGCCAGAAGAAAGGCTGGGTTTTCATCACCGAGCCACAGTTCTGGTTCAACATCGTGGGCAAGGACCGTCAGCACGGCAAGTTCAGCATCGGTACAGAGTGGGAGCTTTCCAACGACTTCATCTGGGCAACAAATAGCAAGAAGACATTCTTCTTCAACCCCACCATTGCCGCCAAGTACGTCTTCTAATCATTCAACATTTTAAAACAGAATCGTTATGTTAGCAAAGCTTTTTGGTTTTGACCCGGCAAAGATGACCGTTCGCAAGGAGGTGTTGGCAGGTATCACCACCTTTCTCACCATGGCCTACATTCTTGCCATAAATCCATCTATCCTCTCTGCTGCCGGGATGGACAAAGGGGCAGTCTTCACTACCACCGTCATCTCTTCGGCAGTGGCAACCCTCGTCATGGCGTTCTATGCCAAGTTGCCCTTTGGCCTGGCACCAGCCATGGGACTCAACGCCTTCTTCGCTTACACCGTATGTCTCACCATGGGTTACTCCTGGCAGTTTGCCCTGACGGCTGTGTTTATCGAGGGCATCATCTTCATCCTCCTCACGCTCACGGGACTGCGCAACCTCATCGTGGATGCCATGCCGCAGACGTTGCGCCGTGCCATCGCCCCGGGCATCGGACTGTTCATCGCTTTCATCGGCTTGAAGAACTCGGGCATCATCGTGGGCAACGAGTCTACTTATGTGGCCCTTGGCAACCTTCATTCTCCCGCGGTGCTGCTTGCCATCTTCGGCATTCTCCTCACCTCGGCTCTGCTGATTAAGAATGTGATGGGGGCCTTGCTCATTGGTATCGTCATCACCACGTTGATAGGCATACCCCTCGGAGTGACCCATTTCACGGGCATTCTTGATGCGCCGCCAAGCATCGCCCCCATCGTGTGGCAGATGGACTGGAGCCATGTGTTCTCGCTCGATATGGCAGTGTGCGTGTTTACCTTCCTCTTCGTGGATATGTTCGACACCATCGGTACACTCGTAGGTGTAAGCTCTCGTGCCGGAATGGTGGATAAGGACGGTAGAATACATGGACTTTCCAAGGCTTTCATGGCCGATGCGATAGGTACCACTGTGGGTGCTGCCCTCGGTACATCCACTGTCACAACGTTTGTGGAGAGTGCAGCCGGTGTGAATGTAGGCGGCCGTAGCGGTCTCACCTCGTTTGTCGTGGCCGTCTGCTTCGTGCTTTCCCTCTTCTTCGCCCCTCTCTTCCTTGCCATCCCGTCGGAGGCTACGGCATCCGCCCTGTTCCTTGTCGGCGTGATGATGGTGACGGACATGAGCAAGATAGACTTCACCAAGTATCTGGAGGCGATACCCTGCTTCATCACGATCATCTTCATGCCCTTGGCCTACAGCATTTCCGACGGCATCCTGCTCGGAGTCATCTCCTATGTCATCCTGCACCTCTTCTCGGGCAAGATGAAAGACTTGAAAGTGGGCACCATCGTGCTCTCCTTGATTTTTATCGCACGCTACGCCCTGCTGTAATCGCTTGGGGCATGATGACCAGGTAGTGGTGTAAGGTCAATATAAAGGGGCAAAGGTTTCTGGATATGGAAAACCTTTGCCCCTTCAATCATTTATTTCCTCCTGCTCTTGAAGAATGCCTCGAAGAAGTCCATCTGGCGCTGGTTGGGCACTCGGTCAAGGCGGAATCCCTCTCTCATCACCATCACAGTGGGCTTGCCCTGCTCGTAGGTGGTCCAGTAGGGGAGGGCATTGCCGTTGGGGTTGCCGGTCTTGGTGAAGTTGATCCAGTAGCGTGACATGATCTGCTGCATGTGGCGCTCCGTGTCGGTCATCTTGCCGCCGTTGTAGGCGTAGCCATAGACGAATGGCATCTCCGCCACATGACTGGCACCGCCCTTGCGGCTCTTCAAGATGGTGTTCTCGGAGTCCTGGTCGAAGTAATACATATATACCTTGCCCTTGCCTGTCTTCGTCTGCAGGTTTGCCCAGGCATAGGTGCCCCAGGCGAAGGAACCGTCGCGGAAGATGTCGCTCTGTGCGAAATACACCTCCTGCTCGTTGGTGGCGGGATAGATTTCCAACAGCTTGTCTGCCCAGTCGCCGTAGTTGGCACGTATGCGCTGTTGGTACGCTTCCACGGGCATGGGGAAGGAGAACATAGAGCCTTCGTCGGAGTTGGTGCCGATGAGCACGTTCACGTCGTTATACTTGCCTGCCTCGTAGAGCTTGTACTGGTCGTCGGTGATGGCATAACCGTCAACGATGGGCCAGAACGACTCCATGCGGGTGCTGTCCACCAAGGTCTTGAAGGGCACCTTGCGCAACTGCTTCAGATTCTTCTTGCCGAGGCTTTTCTGGAAGGCGACACCAGTCTTTTCAGCCGAGCGCAGTGTACACATCGCCGTGTTGCCGCCACGCTGGTCGCTCACAGGCCAGAACGAACTGCCGCTCTCGCAGATGGCTCCACTGAACAAGCCTTTTGTCAATGGCGAGCCGCAGAGGATGCTCACCGAGATACCGCCTGCCGACTCTCCGGCGATGGTCACCTTGTCGGGGTCGCCGCCAAAGGCTGCGATGTTGTTGTGAATCCAGCGCAATGCCTCTATCTGGTCGAGGATGCCGTAGTTGCCGGAGAGACCGCCCGCCTCCTTGCTGAGTTCGGGATGGCTCATAAAGCCCAATGCGCCCAGGCGATACTCCACGCTGACATAGATGATGCCCTCGCGGACGAAACTCTCCTGTGTGCCACTGTAGGAGCCTGTGAGGAACGCTCCGCCGTGGATCATCACGAACACGGGCAGACGCTCCGCCGCACTCTTGGCAGGGGTTTCCACGCTCAGGTAGAGACAGTCCTCGCTCATCGGTATCTCGTTGCCGTTCTGGTTGGGGTCAGTGGGTTGCGGTGGCCGGTTGCCCCATTTGTCTGCCTTATATACTCCCGTCCAGGCCTTCTTCGGCACGGGAGCCTTCCAGCGGAGGTTGCCCACGGGTGCCTCGGCGTATGGAATGTTCTTATACAAGGCGTGGCCCTGATGCTCCACTCCCTCTATCTTGCCCTGTGCCACTGTGGTGCTGAGCAGTTGCGCCTGGGCGGTCATTGCCATTGTCAGTGCAACGGCAGCGGTAAAAATCCATTTCTTCATTTCTTTCATTTTTTAGTGTCCAGACCATACAGATAACCGTAGAGTGCCATTTTGCCTCGCATCGTCTCACGGGGCGTGAACTCGGCATTGACCCAGAGGTAACGCTGGTTGAAATACGAAGCCTGCTTCGGCCATTGCTGCCAGGAGGGATAGCACTTGCCGGTGAGCAACGTGGCATCTCCGCCGTCTCCCTTCGTCCAAACCTCCGTGCCGTTGAACGGTGTCTGTCCGGGGTGTGTGCCGGGTGCGCCGTCATTGCGTCCCGTGCTGTAGACGTTCTCAAAATGGCGTTCGCCCAGCCCGGTCATCTCCACGATGTTCTGTGGGTTTCTGCCCAGTCCCCAACCTGCCTCGGAGTACATGGCTTGCTCCAGGCGACTTCTCTCAGCGTCGGTTTGTGCCACATAGTGAGCCAACAGGACCAGTTGCAGGTTCTCCGATGTAATATGCCTTGTGTCGTTTGCCACGCGGCGTGAGGGACGCTTGTCGAGCCACGATACGTTGTATTCCTCCGCCTGGCTTCTGATGCTCGACAGGAGGTTGCGGTAAAGCTCGGGGTAGTGGCGCTGGTGGGGACAGGTGACATACGCCACTGCCGCCCATATCTGATAATGTGCCTTCGTCTTGGGGACGCCACCGCCAATCTCCTCCGTAGGTGGCGCGAACAGTTGTGAATGGCCGTCTTTTATCTCGCTGTCGGCAGCCATGATCTTCTCCCATTTGCGTTGCCCGGTGAGGTTGTAAAGGAATGCCGCCGCCATCTGTCTCAGGTCACGCCCGCGGATGGGCACCGTGCCGATGTTCTGCATCTCGTCGAGCTGCAAGTCCTTCTGCTTCGAGGCGAAGTTGAACGCTTTGATTGCCTCGTTCTGATAGTATTGCCGCAGGGAGGCGTTGCCGTTGAGCCGGAATGCCTCGGCAAGCATGGCGCAGTTGGCGGCGTTTGCCCATGCCGCCATGGTGGTGCATCCCGCCTGGAACATCACCGTCCAATCTACCGTTGGGTTGGTCACGCCCTGTGAGTAAGCCTCGCCGTCGCGGATGGAGAGGAAGAAGTCCGCCTCGTTGCGTGCCTCGTCGATGATGTCGGGGATGCCGTTGCCCGATTCGCGGATGCCGAGGTTGTCTTCGTTGAGCTTCTTGCCGCCATGCAGGATGTAGGGCATGAGCATGTCATAGATGTTTGCCACGTGGGCGATATGGCGGTCCCAGTCCATGGCGTCGCTGTGTCCGCCGAGTATGGTGCCGGCAGGCACTGTGGGATTGCCCGGCAACCTGTGCTTCCAGAACAGCGACTGCTCCGCCGGCTTGAAGTGGCACTCGTCCCACCCGTCCATCCTCAGTGCCTTCCAGTCGTCGCTCCATGGCGTGAGGTCGGTCTTGTAGATGGTGAATGCCTTGGTGGGAGACTCACCGGGGATGAAACGCGGCTGGCGGGGAACGGGCGATACATTAGGCGCATCAGCAGGTTCGCCCACGCGCATATAGTAATATCCCCTTACGGAGTAGCGGTAAGGTTCATAGTAGATGTTCTGCCCGATGTCGAAGTCCATGGAGCAGCCTACGCCATCCACGACGAGGCGGTAGCGGCCGGGGGCGGCGTTGGTAAAGTCGATGTTCCACACGTCAGAGCCTGTGAGGTTCTTGCCACCAGCCTCGTTGGCGCAGTCGGCTGTTGTCTTCCAGGGCTTCACCTGTCCTACAAGTGTCTTCTCGTTGGTAGCCGTGTTGAGCAGATAGACCTTGTTGCCGACAAACGGACTGTAGTTGCGCTGTCCGCCGTCGCCCATCCAGTGGTAGAGGTCGGCTTCCTTCACCTTCTCCTGTGGTCCGTAGCCCATGATGTTGACGTGCACTGCCTCCGACTTGCTGTTCCAGATGTCGTATGTCAGCGTTGTCTCTGTCTTGTCAGTCCCGCTGCCTGACGGGATATGCACGGTGTAGGTCTGCCCCTGGCGCATCGGCGAAGGCAGGCGCAGGTAGAGCCAGTGGTCGAGTTCGCTGTGGAGTGTGTGGTCTGTGTTCATCGGCTTGGAGCACCGGTACACTACCTGTGGGGTCATGGCACCGTCCTTGGAGGTGATGCTCCAGTTTTTGCCGATACCCGTAATGGCGGCATTGAGCGGCGCACCGAAGACTTTCAGGGTGTCGTCTCCCTCCACGAACGTATGGCCGAGATAGGCGCTCGGTCCCGTTCCGTTGTCACGGTAGCGCACCTCGCCGTCACGGAAATGCACCACGATATAGTCTTTGTCAAGCACGCGCACATCTATCAGTTTCGTTGCGCCAGCCATGAGCGGCATCATGAGCAGGGCGCTTGTCAGGGCAATTTGATTGGTTTTCATAATCTTGTCAGTTGTTTA
>CAVGLH010000134.1:0-6365 GCA_963630065.1 Bacteroides fragilis
AGTTAGCTCCAAGCGCCCTCGCTGTACCACTCAAGCAAGTTAGCTCCAAGCGCCCCCGCTGTACTAAGTTGTTTTTTTACCGTCACATAGCTTTTCAAGGTGTCCGCCAACACTTAACATTTAACACTTAACATTAAAATTTTGAAGGCAATATTATCCTCCACATATTTCGGCCCGGTGCAGTGGTATCAGAAGCTGAACCGCTACGACGAGTGCCTGATAGAGCGCCATGAGAGCTTCATCAAGCAGACCTATCGCAACCGCATGGTGATCGCCACCACCAACGGCCCGCTCGCCCTCACCATCCCCACCACCCACGGCGATTCGATGGCGATGAAGGACATCCGCATCTCCGACCACGCCAACTGGCGCCACGTGCACTGGAACGCCCTCCTCTCGGCCTACGGCGAGAGCCCCTTCTTTCCATACTATCAGGATGACATCCGCCCCTTCTACGAGAAGAAATACGAGTTTCTCTTCGATTTCAACATGGAGACCATGGAGAAGATGGTAGAGCTGCTCGACATTCGCCCCAAGGTCTCAGTAACCGACGAGTATGTTTCAATTCAACATTCAACATTCAACACTCCCATCAGTGATTTCCGCGAGGCCATCCGCCCCAAGCATCCGCTCCCAGACCCCGAGTTCACCCCCGCTCGCTATTACCAAGTCTACGAGCAGAAGCACGGATTTCTGCCCAACATGAGCATCCTAGACCTCCTCTTCAACGAGGGCAACGAGGCGATATTCCACCTATGATTCCTTGACCAAGTCGTCGGCCACCACTTCTCTCCGGTAGGCATTGTGCGTAATCCCGTAGGTGGCGACCATTGTTTTGATATAAAGGGAAACCCCTGCCTTCCCGATAAGGAGGGAAGGCAGGGGCTCATTTATAAACCTAAACTTAACTAACCTAACTAACTAAAAACGTATAGCGTTTTTTTGCTTTCTCAGTTGTTGCAGCGCAACTATATTATTTTTGTAGAGAATATTGAATCTCTTCAAACATCTTCTTAAGGATTGGAATAATCATAATATTTATCGTTTTAAAATGTTCATACTTTGTTTACTAATTCACTCGAATAAGTTTCCCTTGTCTTTTAGATCAAGTTTGTTTCTTAATTCTGATGCAAATGTAAGAAGAAATCCGATAAGTTCCAAGTATTTTCGCCATTATTTTCGAGAAAACCCGATTTTAAAACCAAACAACTATAATGGGTTTCCAAAAGAGGAATTACACATTATTTATATATACGGCAATTTTTAAGAGAAAACCCTAAGAGAGAAACTAGTTTAAGAAAAGCAGTTTTTGGCCAAGTATGGACATAATGGCACACCGATAGTGGCATGATGTCATGACAGGAGGGGAGAATATTCCTTGTTTTGGGGCGTATCAACCCCAATTCTTGACCGAAATCAAGAAATCGGGCCTTATGGGAAGAAAGTCCTAAAAATATTTGTGTGCGCACACAAAAGGCATTACCTTTGCACTCGAAAAGAATAACAAGGATAACGATAAAAAGAAAGGTAAAGGATTATGGAAACATTCGGGATAATGACTATGGCAATAGTAGTCTTTGCAGCTGTAGCTGCGATGGGAATCAACATCGGAATCAACACAAGCAAGTAAGCTCAGTGTTGCTCTACAGACGAGAGGTGTTAGATTAAGGTATTTAGAGAGATTGGAAAAAGGATAACGCATCGAAAGATTGTTAGTGTTCAGGAAAAGAAGTAAAATTTAAAGATTAAGAAAGGAAAAAGATTATGTTAGTATTAGGAATGATTTTTGCAGTAGTGGTTGCCTTGGCAGCCGAGGTTGGCGTGGTTAGCAACAAGCTGGCTTAATAGTCGCCGACAAACTTTTTTAAATTAGTTAGTTAATCAATCAAGGTAAAAAGCAGGGGAGCCAAATGGGCTTTCCCATGCAAGGATGGAGAGCCAAGGGGGCTTTCCTGATGTCGAGGAGCGGAGGAGGCTCCTTTTTTTGTGCCCTTTCGGGGGGGGAATCGAACTGTCAACAGTGTAACAGTCAACAGTTCGAATTCTTGTTATTGGAATATCAGGGTGGTGAGCCTGTTTCTGTCGAAGAGTTCGCAGGCCACTGCTTGCATCTGCCCGGCAGTGATGGCATCCACCTGCTCATAGAGGCGGTCTACGTTTTTCTCCCATCCATAGTGCAGGAAGCTCTTGCCCATGTCGAGGGCATAGCTCTCGCGGTTGTCGCAGGCCACACCTACTTGTCCCTTTATCTGCTTCTTGGCGGCGCGGAGCTGTGAGTCGCTGAGCGGCTTCAGCATGAGCTTGTCCAGCTCTCGGCGCACCAGGCGCAGGCAGCGCTTCACATCGTTGGGGTCGCATCCGAAGTAGATGCTCCAGATGCCCGTGTCGCCATAGGCCACCATCGTGCTCTCCACGGTGTAAACCAGCCCGTTGTGTTCCCGTAGGGCGAGGTTGAGTCTGGCATTCATGCCCGGGCCGCCCAGTATGTTGTTGAGCAGGTAGAGGGGCATGCGTCGCCCGTCGTGTACGTCGTAGGCTCGGGTGCCTATCATCACGTGGGCCTGATGGGTGTTCTTCTGCATCACAATGGTTTGGCCTTCTGCGGTGTTGAGAGTTGAATTGAAATTCGGCATCCGAAGGCCTCCGAATGTTGTTCCTTCCCTATTCCCTCTTCCCTCTTCACTTCCATTGAAATTTCCACTCTTCACTCCCAAAGCCTTCTCCAGAAGCTTCACCAATCGCTTGAAGTCGATGTCGCCATAGGCGAAGAAGATGGCATTGTCGGGGCGGTAGAGCTTGCGGGTGAATCGGAGAGCATCCTCGGTGGTGAACGAGCGCACTTGCCCGGCAGTGCCCAGAATGTTGTGCCCCATCGGCGTGTCGTGGAAGATGAGGTTTTCAAACTCGTCGTAGATCAGCTCGCTGGGCGAATCGTTGTAACTCTCTATCTCGTCGCAGATTACATCCACCTCCTTGTCGATTTCCGATTGCGGATAGGTGGAGTGGAACACGATGTCGCTGAGCAGGTCTACGGCTCGGGCGATGTGCTCCTTCAGGATGGCGGAGTAATATACCGTGCCCTCCTTGTTGGTGTAGGCGTTGAGCTCGCCGCCCACGCTCTCCAGGCAGTTGAGGATGTGCCAGGCCTTGCGCCGCCGGGTGCCCTTGAAGGTGACGTGCTCGCAGAAGTGGGCCAGCCCCTCCTCGCCGGCTGCCTCGTCGCGGGTGCCGGCATTTATCTGATAGCCGCAATACACCACCTTTCCGTCGGAGGGAAGGTGGATGATGCGCAGCCCATTGCTCAGTGTGTAGGTGTTGTATTTCATCGTTTCGTCTTTTAGTGTGCAAAGTTACGGCAAAAAGAAGACAATGGAGAAAAGGCTGTAATAAAAAAGATAAAAAAAAGCATATTCTTTTTGCTTTGTCATCAAAATCTGTTATCTTTGCCGTCTAAAAAATCACATAATATCAATACTATGCGCAAGGTAATAGGAATAGGGGAGACGGTGCTCGACATCATCTTCAAGAACGGCAAGCCGATAGAGGCCGTGCCAGGTGGCTCATCCTTCAACGCCCTCATCTCGCTGGGGCGTTCGGGCGTGAACTGCTCGTTTATCAGCGAGGCGGGCAATGACCGCATCGGGGAATACGTGATACAGTTCTTGAGAGACAACGGGGTGAACGCCGACAACGTGAGCATTTTCCCCGACTCCAAGTCGCCCCTCTCGCTGGCGTTCCTCGACGAGCACAACAATGCCGACTACATCTTCTATAAAGACCATCCTCACGACCAGCTGGAGTTCTCCACTCCCGACATCCAGCCCGGCGACATCGTGCTCTTCGGCTCGTTCTTCGCCCTCAACCCGGTGGTCCGGCCGCAGGTGGCAGGCTTCTTGGAGTACGCCAAGAATCACGGTGCCATCCTCTACTACGATGTCAACTTCCGTGCCTCCCACCAGAACGACATCATGAAGATTACCCCTAATCTGATAGAGAACCTGGAGTATGCCGACTTTGTGCGCGGCAGCCACGAGGACTTCGGCATCCTCTATAAGAAACCGGAGGCAGACAAGGTGTACAATGCCGAGATAAGCTTCTACTGCAAGAAGTTCATCTGCACGCAAGGTGCCGAACCTGTGGAGGTGCGCGCCGAGAACGGTTTTTCCAAGAGCTATCCGTCGGAGAAGATGAAGGCGGTGAGCACCATCGGCGCAGGCGACAACTTCAACGCCGGCTTCGTGTTCGGGCTCATCAAGGACGGTATCACCCGCGACGACATCGACCGAGGCCTGACCGAGGCGCAGTGGGACAGCCTGTTGCACTCTGCGCAGGAGTTCTCTGCCGAATGTTGCAAGGACATCTACAACTATGTGTCGAAGGAATTCGGGGAGAAAAAGAAGAAAGACCTTTTAAAATGAAAGGGTAAGAATATGACAGAAATTACAAGCAAGATTTATTACGTGGGCGTGAACGACCGCAACAAGCATCGCTTCGAGGGCCTTTGGCCTCTGCCCAACGGAGTGAGCTACAACTCCTATGTCATCGACGACGAGAAGATAGCCTTGGTAGACACCGTGGAGGTGGACTTCTTCACCCAGTTTCTGGAGAACATCCGCGAGGTCATCGGCGACCGCCCCATCGACTACCTCATCATCAACCACATGGAGCCCGACCACAGCGGCAGCATCGCCCTCATCAAGAAGTATTACCCCAATATCAAGATTGTGGGCAACAAGAAGACCCTCGGCATGCTCGAAGGCTTCTATGGAGTGACCGACGACGTGGTGGAGGTGAAGAACGGCGAGACTCTCTCGCTCGGAAACCACGACTTGAGTTTCGTGCTCATCCCGATGGTTCACTGGCCCGAGACGATGGTGACGCTCGATGCAGCCCACAAGGTGCTCTTCGCCGGCGATGCCTTCGGATGCTTCGGTGCCTTGAACGGAGGAGTGATCGACACGGAAATCAACTGCGACACCTTCTGGCTGGAGATGGTGCGCTACTACTCCAACATCGTGGGCAAGTATGGCGTGCCCGTGCAGAACGCCTTGAAGAAACTGGCTGGCGTGGACTTGGACTACATCTGCTCCACCCACGGCCCCGTATGGCACGAGTACATCGGAAAGGTGGTAGGCATGTACGACCAAATGTCGAAGTATGAGACCGAGCCTGGCCTCGTCATCTGCTACGGCACGATGTACGGCAACACCGAGCGCATGGCAGAGATTATCGCCCGTGCGGCAAGCAAGGCTGGCGTGAAGAACATCGTGATGTACAATGTCTCTAAGACTCACCACTCTTATATTCTCCGCGACATATTCCGCTACAAAGGTCTGATTGTTGGTGCCCCCACCTACAATACCGGCCTTTATCATGAGATAGAAACTTTCCTCTCTGAATTGTCCAACAAGGACATCAAGAACCACCTCCTCGGTTGGTTCGGCTCCCACTGTTGGGCGAGCAAGGCAGTGGCCAAGATACAGGAGTGGAATGACACCCGCCTGCGTTTTGAGGCAGTAGGTGAGCCTGTGGACATGAAGCAGGCGATCACACCAGAGGTCAAAGCGCAGTGCGAGGCACTGGGCAAGGCAATGGCGGAGAAGTTGCTGGGATAGCACGAACTTATGTTTGTTGGCAAAGAGGAGTTTTGGATTGTAAAAGTGCCTTTCACTGCTTGTGTCATGACACGTAAATTAGCAATGAAAGCTATATAAATCTCTAATCTTTTCATTCAGAATGAAAGGTTTTGACAAAAATTATTCATTCGGATTGAAAAGATTTGCACTTTCTCTTGCTACTTTCGGATATTTTTCTTATTTTTGCCTTCGAATTAGAACATACTTGTCGAATAGTAAATGTTGGGGCGATGAAAGAACTATTGAAGCAAATTATATTTGAACAACAGGAAAACAGTAAGCATCTTATGCAAGGTGCCATACCTCGACACATAGAGGAGGAGTGGCTCACCACCACGGAAATCCTGATTATAACAGGTGTCAGACGCTGTGGAAAATCAGTCTTGTTGCAGCAACTGCGTGAGAAGTTGGAGGAGAAAGATTTCTTCTTCAATTTTGATGATGAGCGTCTTGTGAACTTCAAGTTGGAGGATTTTGTGACCTTGCAGGAGTGCTTCTTTGAACTTTTCGGCAAGCAACACACCTATTATTTTGATGAAATTCAAAATATAGAGGGGTGGGAAACATTTGTGAGACGACTTTACAATGAAGGCAATAAAGTGGTGGTGACTGGCTCAAATGCCCGAATGTTGAGCAAGGAGATGGGCACACACCTTACGGGGCGGTACATTTCTGTAGAGGTTTATCCTTTCTCTTTTGCAGAGTACTTGCAGTTGGAGCATGTAGAGC
>CAVGLH010000135.1:0-6360 GCA_963630065.1 Bacteroides fragilis
GTATTGCCCAACAGAGGAATGAGAATGTCGATTATGGATTGTCGAATATCATGGAGCAAGCTTAATCGGAAGTATTTTGCCATGATTTCCTCCTTGGTGGTTTCGTCAGCTATTATGTTGCCAATATACGCGCCATTGCTTGTCTTGAAAAGAGATAGACCCCGATAGTCTATAGTTCCTTTCCCGTTGCATTCAAACTCCATCCCGAAGTCAACTATCTTGTCATAATAAGGTTCCATCAATACGCATCCTTGATGTTTGATTATATTGTTGAACCAACCTTCAAGTTGCTTAGACAAATCTTCCTCAACGTATCTTACTCCCCTTCCGCTGCAACTCCACGGCGACTTTACCACTATGCGATGATATGTTGAAAGGTACTTCTTTATTTCTTCCAAGTCGTGACCTGTCTTAGCCTCGCCAATGGTATCTCCAGTTTTTGTAAGCGAGGGTAACAAATTCTTCGCGCTCCATCCACGGTGGCTTATGTCCTTGATTATGCTGAGATAATCATTGCCAGGCAATGAAGACGACGGTACACCACATCGCAAAAGATGATTTCGCACACTCAGATCCCATCCCCAAGGCTCAATTTCCAAAGTCTTGTCAATGGATGCTATGCGTGACAACTCGTTGTTGTCAATGAAGTTGCATCGTTTGCCTAAACCTGTACTTTTATATTGTTTCCATGCATAGTCAACATCGTCTACCAACACTGCGTCATCTTGTTTAGACCATACGGCAGGCAGAAAGCTCAAGTCATGGCGTAGCAAGCGACCAGCACGAGGTGGGGTAAAGTTAGCCAAGCCAGCAGCAAGCGCCATATCGTGTTCGGGATTGAATAATAATATCTTCATTGAAATTGTCGATTTCTTTTTGTTATCGCAAAACTAACATTAAATTGTGAAAGACACAAAAGTTTGCCAAGAAACTTGATTATTAAGGGCGCATCATTAAAAAAAACTAAAAAACACAAGTCTTGCAATGTAGACTTTGCAAAAAACAAAAATACTTGTATCTTTGCAATCGCAAATGCACGCATATGGAGTTGATGGAATCTTTCTTTAGGACACACGCCTATCTCATCGATCACACCAACGCTACGGTACACCGCAGCCTGATGGAAGAAATCGATTGGAGTCATCGGCTTATTGGCATAAAAGGCACGCGTGGCGTGGGAAAGACCACCTTCCTTCTTGAGTATGCCAAAGAGAAGTTTGGCAAGAACAATCGCCAGTGTCTCTACGTGAACATGAACAACTTCTATTTTCAAGGCAATGGCATTTCAGATTTCGCAGGAGAGTTCGTTCGCAATGGCGGAAAGGTCTTGTTGCTTGACCAAATATTCAAGCAGCCCAATTGGAGTCAAGAGCTCAGAAGATGTTATGACCTGTATCCAGAGTTAAGAATAGTTTTCACTGGATCAAGCGTCATGCGTTTGAAGACCGACTATCCTGCCATTAAAGATATCTTGCATTTCTATTATCTTAGGGGATTCTCTTTCCGTGAATACCTAAATCTCACCGCAGGTACAAGTTTTCATCCATACACCCTGGATGAGATATTGAACAATCATGAGCATATAGTCAAGAAAGTGTTGCCGATAGTTAGCCCGCTTAATTATTTTGACGACTACCTTCATCATGGCTTCTACCCCTTCTTCCTGGAGCAACGCAATTTTTCGGAGAACCTGTTGAAGACCATGAACATGATGACAGAGGTAGATATACTCTTCATCAAGCAGATTGAGCTTAAATACTTGACAAAGATAAAGAAGCTATTCTATCTTCTCGCCATGGAAGGTCCTATTGCTCCTAATGTCAGCCAGCTGGCCCAACAGATAAACACGAGTCGTGCAACGGTAATGAACTACATAAAATATCTCACGGACGCTCGTCTGCTGAACATGATTTACTGTAAAGACATGGAGTTCCCCAAGAAGCCAGCGAAAGTGATGATGCACAATCCTAACCTCATGTACGCCATTTATCCAATAACGGTCGTTCAGCAAGAGCTTATGGAGACTTTCTTTGTCAACACGATGTGGAAAGACCATGTGGTAAACCAAGGCGACAAGCCGCAAAGCTATATGATTGACGGTGAGCAAAGGTTTAAGGTGTGCGATGCCAAGTCGTCTATAAAGACGAGGTTCAACAAGGGGACTTGGTATGCGAGATACAACACGGAAGTGGGACTCGACAACCAGATACCGCTTTGGCTCTTTGGTTTCTTATATTAGGCAAGACATATTTAAATATTAACAAACAAGACATTATACAACAACATTAATTTCTATTGTAGTAATATGGATAAAAAAAAGAAATTTGTGACGGTTGATGGTAATACCGCCGCTGCTCATGTGAGCTACATGTTCACTGAGGTTGCAGCCATTTACCCTATCACCCCATCCTCTCCTATGGCAGAGCATGTGGATGAATGGGCTGCTAAGGGTCGCAAAAATCTCTTTGGTCAGACTGTATCCGTCCAGGAGATGGAGTCAGAGGGTGGTGCCGCTGGCGCCGTTCATGGCTCTCTGCAAGCTGGTGCCCTGACAAGTACATACACGGCATCGCAGGGTCTTCTGTTGATGATACCTAATATGTACAAGATTGCCGGTGAGTTGCTTCCTTGCGTATTCAACGTGTCAGCCCGTACACTGGCATCTCATTCACTGTGTATCTTCGGTGATCATCAGGATGTCATGGCTTGCCGTCAGACTGGCTTTGCTATGTTCTGCTCTGGTTCAGTGCAGGAGGTAATGGACCTTTCAGCCGTTCCTCACCTCGCCACACTTGAGAGCTCAGTACCTTTCATCAACTTCTTCGACGGTTTCCGTACTTCTCACGAGTACCACAAGGTAGAGGAGATGGACATGGAGGACATCCGTCCATTGGTTAAGCCCGAGTACATCGAGGACTTCCGCAACCGTGCCTTGACTCCAGAGCGTCCTGTTACACGCGGTACAGCCGAGAACCCAGAGACATTCTTCACACACCGTGAGGCTTGCAACCCCTACTACGATGCAATCCCCGAGGTAGTGGAGAAGTACTGCCAGGAGATGACCAAGATCACTGGCCGTGAGTATCACCTCTTCAACTACTATGGTGCCGAGGATGCCGAGAACATCATCATCCTGATGGGTTCTGCCACAGAGCCTGCCCGCGAGGCCATCGACTACCTCAACAAGCAGGGCAAGAAGGTAGGTATGGTGGCTGTTCACCTCTACCGTCCATTCTCTGTAGACTTCTTGAAGAAGGCCATCCCAGCTACCGTTAAGCGCATCGCTGTGCTCGACCGTACGAAGGAGCCAGGCGCAGAGGGCGAGCCATTGTACCTCGACGTGAAGTCTGCTCTCTACGACGACGAGCGCAAGCCATTGATCGTAGGCGGCCGCTATGGTCTCGGTTCTTCCGACACCACTCCAGCCAAGATCGTTGCTGTATTCAAGAACCTCGAATTGCCACAGCCTAAGAACCACTTCACAGTGGGTATCGTAGACGACGTAACCTTCACTTCTCTCCCAGAGGAGGAGGAAATCCCAATGGGTGGCGACGACTTGTTCGAGGCTAAGTTCTACGGCTTGGGTGCCGACGGTACCGTAGGTGCCAACAAGAACTCCGTTCAGATTATCGGTAACAACACCAACAAGTACTGCCAGGCATACTTCTCATACGACTCAAAGAAGTCGGGTGGTTTCACCTGCTCTCACTTGCGTTTCGGCGACAGCCCTATCCACAGCGCATACCAGGTAAATACTCCTAATTTCGTGGCTTGCCACGTACAGGCTTACCTGCACATGTACGACGTGACACGCGGTCTGCGCAAGAACGGCTTCTTCCTCCTGAACACTATCTTCGACGGCGAGGAGCTGGTTAACTTCATCCCCAACAAGGTGAAGCGTTACTTCGCACAGAACAACATCACTGTATACTACATCAACGCTACCAAGATAGCCCAGGAGATTGGTCTCGGCAACCGTACCAACACCATCCTCCAGTCTGCATTCTTCCGCATCACAGAGGTGATTCCTTTGGAGCTCGCCGTAGAGCAGATGAAGGCATTCATCGTGAAGTCTTACTCTAAGAAGGGTCAGGACGTGGTAGACAAGAACTTCGGCGCCGTAGACCGCGGTGGCGAGTACAAGCAGCTCGCTGTAGATCCAGCATGGGCCAACCTCGCCGACGAGGAGGCCAAGGCTGACGAGGCTCCAGCATTCGTTAAGGAGTTGGTTCGTCCTATCAACGCACAGGCTGGCGACCTCTTGAAGGTTTCCGACTTCGTGAAGCACGACACCGTAGACGGTACATGGCAGAACGGTACTTCAGCATTCGAGAAGCGCGGTGTTGAGGCATTCGTACCTGTATGGAACGTAGAGAACTGTATCCAGTGTAACAAGTGTTCGTTCGTTTGTCCTCACGCTGCTATCCGTCCGTTCGTATTGACCGACGAGGAGTTGGCAGGCATCGAGGGTCTTGAGACTCAGGATGTGAAGGCTCCTAAGGCAATGGCAGGCATGCACTTCCGCATCGAGACTTCAGTGCTCGACTGTCTGGGTTGCGGCAACTGTGCCGACGTATGTCCTGGCAAGAAGGGCGAGAAGGCCCTTACCATGGTTCCGTTCAACGTAGACGCTGAGGATATGGTGAAGGAAGCCCAGAACTGGGAGTACCTCGTACACAAGGTAAGCTCTAAGCAGGATCTCGTTGACATCAAGCAGAGTCCTAAGAACTCTCAGTTCGCTCAGCCTCTGTTCGAGTTCTCCGGTGCTTGCTCTGGTTGCGGTGAGACTCCTTATGTGAAGCTCATCTCCCAGCTCTTCGGTGACCGCGAGATGATTGCCAACGCTACAGGATGTTCTTCAATCTACTCTGCATCCATTCCTTCTACTCCTTACACAACCAACGCCGAGGGTCACGGTCCTGCATTCAACAACTCACTGTTTGAGGACTTCTGCGAGTTCGGTATGGGTATGGTAATGGGTAACAAGAAGATGAAGGAGCGCATCGCCATGCTGCTCACCGACGCCATCGCCGACGACAAGACTCCCGCCGACTTCAAGGAGGCAGCTCAGGAGTGGCTCGCAGGCAAGGACGACGCCGACGCTTCTAAGGCAGCAGCTGCCAAGCTGAAGCCGCTGATTGCAGCTGGAGCAGCAGCCGGATGCCCCACTTGCACCGAGCTGAAGACTCTCGACCACTATCTCGTGAAGCGCAGCCAGTGGATTATCGGTGGTGATGGTGCTTCTTACGATATCGGCTATGGAGGTCTCGACCACGTGTTGGCTTCTGGCGAGGACGTGAACATCTTGGTTCTCGACACCGAGGTTTACTCCAACACTGGTGGCCAGTCGTCTAAGTCTACTCCTATCGGTGCCATTGCCCAGTTTGCCGCAGCCGGCAAGCGCGTGAGCAAGAAGGACCTCGGCATGATGCAGGCTACCTACGGATATGTTTACGTAGCTCAGATTGCCATGGGTGCCGACAATGCACAGACCTTGAAGGCTATCCGCGAGGCTGAGGCTTATCCAGGTCCATCATTGGTTATCGCCTATGCTCCATGTATCAACCACGGTATCAAGGGCACCAAGAACGACAAACGCAATATGGGTCGTTCACAGCATGAGGAGGCTTTGGCTGTTGAGTGCGGTTACTGGCATCTCTGGCGCTACGATCCACGTTTGGCCAATGAGGGCAAGACTCCGTTCCAGCTCGATTCCAAGGCTCCACAGTGGGAGAAGTTCCGCGAGTATCTCCTCGGCGAGGTTCGTTTCGCTTCTCTGCAGAAGGCATTCCCAACAGAGGCTGCTGAGCTCTATGCCGAGACTGAGAAGGCTGCAAAGCGCCGCTATCAGTCGTACGTTCGCAAGGCAGCTGAGGATTGGAGCGAGACCCTCTAATTGAACCATAGAAAGAGGTTGGTGCGGGTATTGAAAACTTACCCTCAACCTTTTTAAAATATGAAGGCAGATTGCATTTACCGTCATACCGGTTTTGCAATCTGCTTTTTTCATTCTCTTTCTCGTGTTGCTTCTGTCCCATTTTGGCTTTTCAGTGGAAAGGCATCGGCTTTTCAGTGGAAAGGCAACGCCATTGCACTGGAAAGGCAACGTCATTTCAGTGCAAAGACAACATCATTTCACAGCAAAGCCATTTCCAATTTCTTGGGAAGCTGTACATAGTCGTCCCTCAAAAAGTACACGCGGGCACCACTTAGGTATTGGCAGAGACCCTACAGGATAAAAATCTTAGTTCCCTGCGTTCATTCAGGCCAAGAAACAGCCAACAGAAGACCATTCGAATAGGGCACAAAAGGACATTCATTGCCCTTTTGAAGTTGAATGCCAAAGCAGCGAGCATGACA
>CAVGLH010000136.1:0-6267 GCA_963630065.1 Bacteroides fragilis
ACCGTGCTCAACGAGCAGGGAGAGAAGGTGTATTGGGCCATCACCCATGCCGAGGGATTCTATCGCGACATCTTCAAGAAGTTCAAGGGCACGTTTGAGCGTATTTTTATTACAGGAGTCAGTCCCGTGACACTGGACGACGTGACGAGCGGCTTCAACATCGGCTGGCACATCTCCACCAAGGAGGAGTTCAACCAGATGCTGGGCTTCTCCACAGAGGACGTGCGCAACCTCTTCACCTATTACAGAGAGAATGGCTTTATCCGTCCCGATGCCGACATCGAGGCCATCATCAACGACATGAAGCCCTGGTACGACAACTATTGTTTTGCCAAGGGTGCCTTGGAGACGCAAAGCCGCGTGTTCAACTGCGACATGGTGCTCTATTACCTCCGCAACTACATGACCCGGGGCGAGGCCCCCAAGGAGATGATAGACCCGAACACGAAGACGGACTACAACAAGATGCGCAAGCTCATCCAGCTCGACAAGCTGGACGGCGACCGCAAGGGCATCATCGAGCGCATAGCCGAGACGGGGGAAATCATCACTCGTCTGGAAGAGACCTTCCCTGCCAACCAGATTACCAACCCCGAGATATTCCCGAGCCTGCTGTTCTATTACGGAATGCTCACCATCAAGGGCACCCGTGGCGACAAGCTCATCCTGGGCATCCCCAACAACAATGTGCGCAAGCAGTATTATGGTTATCTGAAGGAAATCTTCGAGGAGAAGGCTACGCTGAGCGTGAACAAGCTCACCGACTACTACTACGACATGGCGTATGACGGAAAGTGGCGGGAGGGGCTCACCTTCCTGGCAGACAGCTACGCCAACGTCTCGTCCGTTCGTGACGGCATCGAGGCAGAGCGCAACCTGCAGGGGTTCTTCATGGCATATCTCAATCTCAACAATTACTATTATACAGCTCCCGAACTGGAGCTGAGCCACGGCTACTGCGACTTCTTCCTCCTGCCCGATCTGACGCACTACCCCACGAAGCACAGTTACATCCTGGAACTGAAGCTGATTCCGAAGCGGGAGAAGGGAATGTCGGAAAAAGCGCACGAGGGCTTGATAGCGAAGCAGTGGGACGATGCCGTGGAGCAAATCAAGCGATACGCCGAGGCCCCGAGGGTGGAGGCGTTGCGCCAGGGCACGCAGCTGCACAGGATTATCATACAGTTTGACGGCTGGAAGCTGTACCGCATGGATGAGGTGTGAAATAGGAGTTCTTTGGTGGCATCTGCAAAAGACGGATGGAAAATGAAATGATGGGAAAGGACGCTCGGCAAGCGAGGCCAGGCATCCTTTTTCATTTCATACATACAGAGGGGCATTTCATACGAGGGGCATCGGAATGTTTGGTGGGTAACGGATTTCTTCCTACTTTTGCAACCGAAAAGAAACGGCGGGCGACGGATGCCTGGCGTGGAAAGGAAAGTTGAACCCTATAATATAATAAGGTATGAAGAAGATTATGATTTCGTTGCTGATGGTAGCAGCTGCCACGACAACCAGTTTCGCAAAGAGCAACTATACCATCGAGAAGAAGGACGGCGGCATCAGCTTCATGGGAATAAATCTTGTTGACCTTTTCGTAAGGGATGGTATATAAGTACATAGAGAAGTGAGGTAAGGGTGTTTGTTGACCTTTGCAAGGAGCATTTTGGTAAAGCACCAATTATCTATTGCAGCCAACCCTTTTATATCAAGAACTTTCGAGGACATTTTGATGATTGCAAGTATTGGTGTGGCGATGTCGATTATCCTGCGGATCTGCCCCATGTGATTCATCAGAAAACTATCAAAAATGTTCCTGGTATTATGGGAAAGGTGGATTACAATGTATTGAACTGTGAGTTGAAAGATATAATGTTGTAATGTAATATAGTGAGATTATGAAGTATTTTCTTGTAATGCCAGACAAATAATTTGGTAGTTTCGGGAGAATGTTGTATTTTTGCAGAAACGATTGTCAAAACATGGAAAGCTATGGAGCAGAATCGAATCAAGGAAATACCCTACGGAGTGTCTGACTTCGACATCGTGAGGAGAGACAACCTCTACTATGTCGATAAGACGATGTATCTACCCAAGTTGGAGAGCGAGGCCCGCTTCCTCTTCTTCATCCGCCCTCGCCGCTTCGGCAAGAGCGTGTTCATCAGTATGCTCCGCGCCTACTACGACATCCGTACCAAGGACAAGTTTCAGGAGGTGTTCGGCGACCTGTGGATAGGACAGCACCCCACGCCGTTGCAGGGCAAATTTCTGGTCCTCTACCTCGACTTCTCCCAGGTGGGGGGAAGCATTGAGCAGCTGGAAGACAGGTTCGACCGTTATTGCAAGGTGGCGTTGGATAATTTCATCGACATCTATCGCCAGTACTATTCCGAGGATTTCGTGAAGAAAGTGTTGGAGGCTGAGTATGCTGTAGAAAAACTGATACTCATCAACAGCGAGTCGAAGAAGCTGAACCTTTCCACTTATCTCATCATCGACGAGTACGACAACTTCACCAATACCGTGCTCAACGAGCAGGGAGAGAAGGTGTATTGGGCCATCACCCATGCCGAGGGATTCTATCGCGACATCTTCAAGAAGTTCAAGGGCACGTTTGAGCGTATTTTTATTACAGGAGTCAGTCCCGTGACACTGGACGACGTGACGAGCGGCTTCAACATCGGCTGGCACATCTCCACCAAGGAGGAGTTCAACCAGATGCTGGGCTTCTCCACAGAGGACGTGCGCAACCTCTTCACCTATTACAGAGAGAATGGCTTTATCCGTCCCGATGCCGACATCGAGGCCATCATCAACGACATGAAGCCCTGGTACGACAACTATTGTTTTGCCAAGGGTGCCTTGGAGACGCAAAGCCGCGTGTTCAACTGCGACATGGTGCTCTATTACCTCCGCAACTACATGACCCGGGGCGAGGCCCCCAAGGAGATGATAGACCCGAACACGAAGACGGACTACAACAAGATGCGCAAGCTCATCCAGCTCGACAAGCTGGACGGCGACCGCAAGGGCATCATCGAGCGCATAGCCGAGACGGGGGAAATCATCACTCGTCTGGAAGAGACCTTCCCTGCCAACCAGATTACCAACCCCGAGATATTCCCGAGCCTGCTGTTCTATTACGGAATGCTCACCATCAAGGGCACCCGTGGCGACAAGCTCATCCTGGGCATCCCCAACAACAATGTGCGCAAGCAGTATTATGGTTATCTGAAGGAAATCTTCGAGGAGAAGGCTACGCTGAGCGTGAACAAGCTCACCGACTACTACTACGACATGGCGTATGACGGAAAGTGGCGGGAGGGGCTCACCTTCCTGGCAGACAGCTACGCCAACGTCTCGTCCGTTCGTGACGGCATCGAGGCAGAGCGCAACCTGCAGGGGTTCTTCATGGCATATCTCAATCTCAACAATTACTATTATACAGCTCCCGAACTGGAGCTGAGCCACGGCTACTGCGACTTCTTCCTCCTGCCCGATCTGACGCACTACCCCACGAAGCACAGTTACATCCTGGAACTGAAGCTGATTCCGAAGCGGGAGAAGGGAATGTCGGAAAAAGCGCACGAGGGCTTGATAGCGAAGCAGTGGGACGATGCCGTGGAGCAAATCAAGCGATACGCCGAGGCCCCGAGGGTGGAGGCGTTGCGCCAGGGCACGCAGCTGCACAGGATTATCATACAGTTTGACGGCTGGAAGCTGTACCGCATGGATGAGGTGTGAAATAGGAGTTCTTTGGTGGTAGCTGGCGCTATTGTGCTTGGCATCATGTATGCCGTGAATCCTTACAAGGTAAAGAGATGGTTGGGAATGGTATCTTCTGTTCCTAATGTCTTTGTCGATAGACTGAAAGGTAAGCCGTATAGCAAAAGCGACTATGATGGCATTGATGTGTCGAAGCATAATGGCATCATCAGATGGAACGAGGTGGCTAAGGATAAACGGGTGAAATATGTCTTTATCAGAGCGACGGTAGGTAAAGGCAAGGTGGATCCGCTCTATCGCCGAAACATCAAAGGTGCAAGAAGGGCAGGCTTGAAAGTAGGCTCTTACCATTTCTTCACCTCTAAATCTTCTGCCATCGCTCAGTTCTTGCATTTCAAGAGTGTGGTAAGGAAGAGTGAGCAAGATTTGATTCCTGTGCTGGATATAGAAGAGGATGGCATCAAGGGGCGATGGGAAGGGCAGCAGCTGGTAGATAGCGTGAAGGTCTTTGCCGGACTTGTAAAGAAGCACTATGGCAAGTATCCGATTATCTATAGCAATGAGCATTTCTATAACAATGAAATGGGACATCAGTTCAATCGTTATTTCCTCTTTGTCGCCAATTATCAAGCTGTGCCCGATATTGATGGCAAGGGAAAGCATAATATCTGGCAATATTCAGAATGCGGGCATCTTCGTGGCATTGGGGAATATGTGGATTTGAGCCGGTTGATGAACGGGACTACCATCAACGATTTGAAGTTATAGAAAAAGTGAGCATTTCCTTTGCGTTTCTCTTTATTTTTTGTAACTTTGTTCTATCAGAATGGTTATCTTACCATCAAGGACTGGAACATGGATTTTGATTCGTATCTCTTAGATTTTCCTAATGAGGAGGTTAAGCAAGGAATTGCCTCCTTGGCATAAATATGCTGCTGACTGCAGAACCATCTACCAGATAGGCTGCAACTTCTCCTCGAAGACCGGGACGATTGACGGATGGAAAATGAAGTGATGAGAAAGGATGCTTGGCAAGCGAGGCCAGGCATCCTTTTTCATTTCATACGGTTTTTGCTTTAGATGTCCAAGCTATTTGGGTTCATCAGAAAATCATAGATATTCATGATGATGATGCCCTCTTCGTTTTGATAGGTAGGAGTTGGTGTTCCTATGATGACGTACTTCTTGAAACCATCTTTGATGTGTTCGAGCGAATTAAATTCTTGCTTCATTTTTTCTTCAGTAGGTAGAGCATAGGCGGATTGGATGTAATATCGCTTGTAGCCTTGGTTGCAAACAAAATCAACTTCCAGTGTCGAACGTTGGCGTTTTCCATCTTTTCCTGTGGTGATGACAGGAATCTGGCCTACATCTACCGAAAGACCTCTTAAGCGAAGTTCATTGTATATAGCATTCTCTAAGAGATGTGTAAATTCTGTCTGTCTGAAATTAAGTCGGGCATTGCGAAGACCTAAGTCTGTGAAATAATACTTGGAGGGTGTGTCGATATACTTTTTGCCCTTGATGTCATACCTGATGGATTTTTCCATGATGAATGCATCTTGCATCAAGTCGAGGTAAGTCTTGATGGTGTCCTTTGACAGCTTGCTCTGTTTGATGGAGTTGAAGCTGTTCTCCAATTTTGTCGGGTTTGTAAGACTTCCGATATTGGAAGCTACCAAACTTACCAATTCTTCCAAATCATCGTCCTTCTGTATGTTATACCGTTCCTTGATGTCACGGATATAAGTATGGGTAAAGAGATTCTTGAGGTATTCCTCCTTTCGTACCATTTCCGGCATCGTGACAACCTGTGGCAGTCCGCCGTATGTAAGATATTCATTCAACAGGTTTTCCCGGTCGCCTTCTTTTACTGTCATGAATTCTTGGAAACTTAAAGGAGTGATGCGGATTTCATCACCACGTCCTCTGAACTCCGTAATAACATCTTTGGAAAGAAACTTTGCATTGCTGCCTGTAACATAAACATCCGCATTTGGAATTTTCAAGTAGCTGTTGAGCACATCCTCAAATTCTGGTACAAGCTGTACTTCGTCGAGTATGATATAGTATTGCTGCTTATCAATCATTAGAGAGTCGATATGGTTGAGCAGTGCGTCAGGATTTCTCAGCGTGGCATTACGACGGTCTTCGAGGTCAACCTTGATGATATGTTGCCCATCTACCCCTTGCTCTATAAGGTAGTTGTGAAACAAAGTGAATAGCAGGTATGATTTGCCGCAGCGACGCATACCTGTAACGACTTTAATCATTCCATTACCTTTTCTGGCTATGATTCTATTGAGATGAATATTGCGTTTTATTTCCATACTTTCTTCATAATTGTGATTTGACACAGTTTTGACGAATGCAAAGATAGAGATTAACTCTGAAACAGCCAAATCCTTTTCGATATTTTTGTGATTTTGCACAGTTTTGACGAAAGCAATGTATGCAGGAACGGTTGTAGCAACCGTTTTTGCCATTTCATACATACAGAGGGGCATTTCATACGAGGGGCATCGGAATGTTTGGTGG
>CAVGLH010000137.1:0-6179 GCA_963630065.1 Bacteroides fragilis
TGGCTATATGAATAGCAGGGCGAGAAACTTTACGTTTGTCGCCCTGGTCGCTATATAATCTCTTGGCTATGAATAGAGGAAAGTTCATTCTTTGTAATGTTTAAAGTCCTTCGTCTTCCACTCTTCCTGGGTAGGCTTCCAGTGCCTTGGCCAGCACCACGAGGGCGCGGTTCAGGTCGTCCTTCTTCAGCACGTAGGCCATGCGCACCTGGTTGCATCCTGCGCCGGGAGTGGTGTAGAAGCCCGAGGCGGGAGCCATCATCACGGTCTCGCCCTCGTAGTTGAATTCTTCCAGACACCAGCGGCAGAACTTGTCGGAGTCGTCTATCGGCAACTTGGCCACGGTATAGAAGGCACCCATAGGGATGGGCGAATAGACACCGGGGATGCGGTTGAGCCCGTCTATCAAGCACTTGCGTCGCTCCACATACTCGTCGTACACGTCGCGGTAGTATTCCTCGGGGGCATCGAGCGAAGCCTCGGCCACAATCTGTCCGATGAGCGGAGGGGAGAGGCGGGCCTGGCAGAACTTCATCACGGCCTTTCTGATCTCTGCATTCTTGGTGATGAGGGCGCCGATGCGGATGCCGCACTCGCTGTATCTCTTCGACACGGAGTCGATGAGCACCGTGTTCTGCTCGATTCCCTCCAGGTGCATGGCGCTGATGTAGGGACTGCCCGTGTAGATGTATTCGCGGTAAACCTCGTCGGAGAAGAGATAGAGGTCGTACTTCTTCACCAGGTCGCGAATCTGGTTCATCTCGCGGCGGGTGTAGAGGTAGCCGGTGGGGTTGTTGGGGTTGCAGATCAGGATGGCGCGTGTGCGCTCGTTGATGAGTTCCTCAAACTTCTCCACCTTGGGCAAGGAGAAACCTTCCTCGATGGTGGTGGCTATGGTGCGGATTTTGGCACCCGCCGAAATGGCGAAGGCCATGTAGTTGGCGTAGGCTGGCTCGGGCACGATGATTTCGTCGCCCGGATTGAGGCAGCTCATGAACGAGAAGAGCACGGCCTCCGAACCTCCCGACGTGATGATGATGTCGTCGGCAGTCACGTTGATGTTGAATTTTCCGTAGTAGTCTACGAGTTTCTCGCGGTAGCTGAGGTATCCCTGGCTTGGGGAATACTCCAAGATGGTGCGGTCGATTCGTTTCAGGGCGTCGAGACCGCACTGGGGGGTCGGCAGGTCGGGCTGGCCGATGTTGAGGTGGTAAACCTTCACTCCGCGTTTCTTTGCTGCGGCAGCCAGGGGAGCCAACTTTCTGATAGGTGACTCTGGCATTTCAAGGCCGCGTACTGATATTTCAGGCATCTTTTGTATTTTTTCTTTCTGTTAATATCCTTGGATTGCGGGGAGGAAGAAAAACTTCTTTGCGCAATTCGCTTGCAAAGATAATAAAATTAGATGAAAATAAGGAAGAGATTTATATTTTATTTTGTTTTTTGATAAAAAACCTCCTTTTCTGTCTCCCATCTCCTTTCTTTTTTATAACTTTGCACTCCAAATTGGGGCTTTGGGCCTCATGTTATTGGACAAACTAAATAAAATTTAAGATATAAACAATTATGAGAAGTAGAACTGGTACGTGGTTTACCACAAAAGTGAGATATCAGAGAACCATGGAGGATGGCTCTGAGAAGATTGTTTCGGAGACTTACCTCGTTGACGCTTTGAGCTTCACTGAGGCTGAGAGCACCATCATCGACGAGATGTCGGTATACGTGAGCGGCGAGTTCAAGGTGAGCGGAATCGCGAAGGCCAACTATGCCGAGATTTTCTTCAGCGATGTGGATGATGACGACAAGTGGTTCAGGGCCAAGATTTCTCTCATCACCGTTGACGAGAAGACGGAGAAGGAGAAGCGCAGCAATGTGAACTACCTCGTGCAGGCCAAGTCTCTGGCCCGTGCCCTCCGCTACATCGACGAGATGATGGGCAAGACCATGCTCGACTATGACGTGGTGGGCTTGAACGACACCCCATTGATGGATGTCTTCGAGCACCACGGACCTGGCGGGGACAAGGAAGAAGAGAAGAACGACGTGCCCGAATACGAGCAGAAGTCTGCCGAGTAATATATTAATGTTAAATGTTAAATGTTAAGTGTTAAATTGGGAATGACTCTAATTGCTTGCTAACTTAACATTTAACATTTCTAATTTGACATTTGTGATATGGACTATGATGTAAAAGGAAATCTCCGGGAGGTGCTGGGCAATCTGCCGCAGGGCGTTCGCCTGGTGGCCATCAGTAAGTTTCACCCCAATGAATATATTGAGGAGGCTTATGCTGTGGGGCAGCGTGTGTTTGGCGAGAGCCATGAGCAGGAGCTTACCAGGAAGGTGGTGTCGCTGCCCAAGGACATCGAGTGGCATTTCATCGGCCATCTGCAGACCAACAAGGTGAAGTACATCGCTCCTTACATCTCCATGATAGAGTCGGTGGACAGCCTGAAACTTCTCACGGAAATAGAGAAGCAGGCTGCCAAGCACGACCGCACGATAAAAGTGCTCCTCGAACTGCACATCGCCGAGGAGGAATCCAAGTCGGGTCTCTCGCTCGACGCTTGCCGGGAGCTCCTGGAGCAGGGCGAGTGGCGCGCGATGAGCCATGTGAAGATTTGTGGCTTGATGATGATGGCGTCCAATACCGACGACGAGAGCCAGATATCTGGCGAGTTTGACGCTGCCTTCGATTTCTTCAAGGAAACGAAGGCCAAGTATTTCGCCGGCGACGAGGCTTTCTGCGAGCGCAGTTGGGGCATGAGCCAAGATTATCGCATCGCCGTGGAGCACGGCAGCACGATGGTGAGAGTGGGAACTACCATCTTCGGACCGCGTGTGTATTGAAACGAAAAAACGACCTGCACGGTTGTTTTACTTTGGAGTGGTACGGCGAGGAAGTCATGGTGCCCTCGCCGTACCACTCAAGCAAGTTATTACTGATAAATAATCTTTTCTCCCTTGCCTGTGATGTAGAGTTGTCCTCTTCGGGGTGAATCTATCCGTCGTCCTTCCAGGTCGTAATATTCTGTAGGCGTGTTGTCCTCGTCAGCAACGATGGCCGGACTGATGGCCGTGGCATAGTTTTTCAGATAGTCGAAAGTCACCAGGCCCGTGGTCTCGTCTTTCTTGATGTTGTAGAGCGGACGAGTGGTGAGGGTGCCGTGGTTCAGCTTTACCTCGACAAGGCTGTCCACGTCGCCGCCGCCGTCGGTCCGGTTGTTGGCATAGGCGGGGAAGGGGTCGTTCATCAGGCTGATGACATAGTCGCTGCCGGAATATTCCCGTCCCTCGCCTTGGTTGTAGCTGTTGATGAGCAGTCCGTCGGCTGGTACCACCATCACTCTGGACTTTCCCGCCATATCGTTGGGATAGTCGAAGAGGCCGACATGCTCCATGTCGGCGTAGTCGATGCGCCATACCAGGAGTCCGTAGCCATAGGCATACTTGTACCATCCCTCGTTGCGTATGTTCTGCAGCAGCAGGTATTCCCCGCTCTCGTCGTCGGCCTCTATCTTCAGCGACTTCGAGGCCAGGTCGTAGGGCTCCAGCGTGATTTGCTGGGCCTGGGTGGCCGGCAAAGTTGTAGGCTGCACCCAGCCCATGATGCTCTTTTCCCAGGGAGAATAGGGGATGGGGCGGTAGCCGTCGGCGCAATAGCATCCCATGTCCATCACGTCCCAGTATTCGGGACTCTGGTTGTTCTGGCTGGTGGCAGGAGAGCTTACTGGGTAATGGTCTGGAAGCCCGAGACAGTGGGAGAACTCGTGGCAGAAAAGTCCAATGCCGCCGATGTAGAGTTTTCCGTCTTCTCGGTTGGCCGTTGAGTCTGGGGTTTTGTTGAGCTCGTTGTTGATGCCGAAGCGGTAAACGGTCTTGCCGTCATAGGTTCCCAGTTTGGCCGCCGTACCCGACTTGGGCCACAAGCAGTCGTCGGAGTTGCCGCTCTCGCTTTCCGCATAGCCTGCATAGATGATGTATACGAGGTCTACGCATCCGTCGTTGTCGCTGTCGTAGTCGGCGAAGTTCATCTGGCCGTCCACGAGTTGGCAGGCTTCCTTTATCATTTCAGTATAGTGCAGGTCGTTGTTGTTGCCCGAGCCGTTTCTGCCGTAGTAGGCCGAGTTTTTGCTCACCGTCACGGGCCCCACGATGTCGAACTGTGGCGTAAACTGGTTGTCGCTCATGTCGGCGAAGTATTGGCTCACGCTGCCGTAGTTCTGGCACGCCTCTTCGTCGGTGATGAAGACATCCTTGTCGGCCTCGGGCATGCTCTCTCCCTTCTTGCCGTTGAGATAGTGGTTGAACGTGTCGTAGGGGGATGGGGTCTTGAACTTCACGTCCTGGAACTGCACGAGGATGACCAGGGCCTTGGGACTTCCCGTGTGGGGGAAGTAGCTGGGGGTGGAGCTGCCGATGTCTGAGGCTCGGCTGCCCCGGCCGTTGAGTACCTGGCCGCCCATGATGGCCTCATAGGTAGTAGCCTCGTATTTGCCGTCGGCTGTCTTTTTCAGCGGGGTTCCGTCCAGCATCTGGTAGTAGTGGAGATATTCGTCGCCTACGAGTCGGGCGGAGACGACGGAGCCGTCGGTTAGCGTGAGGCTTACGGTGGCGGGGCGCGCCTTGGCGGCGAACAGCTGGCTGGCGGCCATGAAGGCAAGTGCCAGGCCCAGGGAGATTCTTTTCGTGATTCTCTTCATAATCTGTGTAAACTTAGTAATGATAAAAAAACTTGCTTGGGTAGTACGGCGGGGGCGCCGTACCTCCTATGATTGCCTTTTCTGGCAAGTATGGGTAAAAGTAATAGCACCCTCGCTGTACCAATCAAAAGTAATAGCGCCCTCGCTGTACCAAGTTGTTTTTTTATCGTCACTTATTTGTAATAATACTGCCCATTTTTCCGGGTCTGACGGCCAAACTCGATGGCGTGGTGGGGGCAGTGGTGGTAGCAGCTGAAGCAGGTGAGGCAGTCGTCGTGGTGCAGCCATTCGGGGTATTTGCCCTGTCCGCCCCAGATGTCGCCCACGGGGCATACGTGGGTGCAGATGCCGCATTTCGCACATCGGTCTTCCTCTACGTGGAAGCGCTTGTCGGTGATGAGCACCTTTTCGAAGAATCCGCCCACCACCTTGGTGAAAAACCACGGGATGGGGCCCTTTACCAGTCGGCTCACCCCCTTCTTGCGGTCGAACACCTCCTCGCAGACCACGGCCAGTTGCTGTGCCGCCTTCTCCTTCTTGCGTATCTCCCGGGGCTTCGGGTCCACGTCCATGAAGGGCAGGCCTACATACGACTCGGGCATCACGAGGGAGTAGCAGGAGTCTGCCTGGCTGATGCCCAGGGCCGAGAGCGATTCGTTGGCTGCGATGGTGTCGTTGAGGTTGTCGATGGTGAGCCCGATGCTGTCGCCCGCCGTGCATACACAGTAGCAGAAGGGGCGTTTCTTTCCCTCGGCCTCCACCTTCAGCTTGCCGATAAACTCCCTCACCAGCCGGGGTACCCGCCATCCGTGTACGGGGAAAACGAATCCGAGCCGTTCGTTCTCGTTGAGAATAAACGGCTCGGCTGTATTTTGGCTCGATTTCCTCGCCCTCATCATGGGTGCGATGTCTATCAAGTCTTCATGCGTGGCCGTCGCCAGCTTGGTCGCCGCCCATTTGGTGTTTCCTGTTCCTGAGAAATAGAATATCATGCTTATTTCTTTTCGGTCATCGTTCCCTCGATGTAGATGCGTGTCATCTCCACGTTGCCGTTGGTGCGCACGGTGATGCTCTTCTTGAAGTGGCCGGGGAACATGCCCTTGCCGTTGTAGGTCACGCTGATTTGTCCCTTCTCGCCCGGGGCGATGGGCTTCTTGGTGTAGGCGGGCACGGTGCATCCGCAGCTGGCGATGGCCTGGTTGATGATGAGCGGCTTGTCGCCCACGTTGGTGAAAGTGAAGGTGGTCTTCTGTACTGGCGTGCTTTCCTCGAACGAGCCGAAGTTGTGCACCAGCTTGTCAAACTTGATTTCTGCCTGTGCCGAGGCTGTTGCCACGAGTGCCACGAGCACGGTCAAAGTCAATATAAATCTTTTCATTTTTATACCTTTCTTTTAATCTTACAACTCTTGTTTTCTCTTTTTGGATGCAAAAGTACATATAAAGTTTATTATATCGCTACTTTTTTACATAATTT
>CAVGLH010000138.1:0-6134 GCA_963630065.1 Bacteroides fragilis
AGAAAAGTTAGGGTGCGTTTTGCGCCCAGTCCTACTGGTGCTTTGCACATCGGCGGTGTACGTACCGCACTGTATAATTATTTGTTCGCCCGCCAGCATGGCGGTGAGCTTGTGTTCCGTATCGAGGATACCGATTCCCATCGTTTCGTGCCCGGTGCTGAGGAATACATCCTGGAATCCTTCAAGTGGCTCGGCATCCAGTTTGACGAGGGTGTGAGCTTCGGTGGCGAGCATGGCCCCTACCGGCAGAGCGAGCGCCGCGACATCTATAAGAAATATGTGCAGCAGCTCCTTGACAACGGCAAGGCTTACATTGCCTTCGATACGCCCGAAGAACTGGAGGCAAAGCGTGGAGAGATTCAGAATTTCCAGTATGATGCCCATACCCGTATGCAGATGCGCAATTCTTTGACCCTTTCCAAGGAGGAGGTGGAGCAGCTCATCGCTGACGGCAAACAGTATACCGTGCGCTTCAAGATTGAGCCCGGACAGGAAATCCACGTCAACGACTTGATTCGTGGCGACGTGAAGGTGATGAGCGACATCCTCGACGACAAGGTGCTCTACAAGAGTGCCGACGAGTTGCCTACCTATCACCTCGCCAACATCGTCGACGATCACCTGATGGAAATCTCCCACGTGATCCGTGGCGAGGAGTGGTTGCCCAGCGCCCCCCTGCACGTACTCCTTTATCAGGCTTTCGGATGGGAGGACACTATGCCTCGCTTCGCCCACCTGCCATTGCTCCTCAAGCCAGAGGGCAAGGGCAAGCTCTCCAAGCGTGACGGCGACCGCCTCGGTTTCCCCGTATTCCCCTTGGAGTGGCACGACCCCAAGACCGGCGAGGTAAGTTCGGGCTATCGTGAGAGCGGCTACTTCCCTGAGGCTGTGGTCAACTTCCTGGCACTCCTCGGCTGGAACCCCGGCACGGAGCAGGAAATCTTCTCGCTCGACGAGTTGGTGAAGGCTTTCGACATCTCCCGTTGCTCCAAGGCTGGTGCCAAGTTCGACTTCAAGAAGGGTATCTGGTTCAACCACGAATATATCCTCATGAAGAACGACGAGGAGATTGCTCAGCTCTTTGCCCCCATCGTGGCAAACAACGGGGTGGAGGAGAGTATGGACCGCGTGCGCCAGGTGGTGCACATGATGAAGGACCGCGTGAACTTCGTCTATGAGTTGTGGCCTCTCTGTTCCTTCTTCTTCATCCCTCCCACGGCGTATGACGAGAAGACGGCTAAGAAACGCTGGAAGGAGTATTCCGCACAGCAGATGACGGAGCTTGCCGAGGTGCTGGAAGGCATAGATGACTTCTCCATCGAGGGTCAGGAGCCTGTCGTGATGAAGTGGGTGGAGGACAAGGGCTATAAGCTCGGCGACGTGATGAACGCCTTCCGTCTCACCCTCGTCGGCGAGGGCAAGGGCCCGGGCATGTTCGACATCTCTGCCTTCCTCGGCAAGGAGGAAACCTTGAAGCGCCTGCGCAAGGCCATCGAGGTACTGGGATAATATAATAAGGTTATGATTTACAATATCGTCATCTATTTCGTCCTGTGGGGCATCGCCATTGCCAGCCTTTTCAATGAGAAGGTGCGCAAGATGTGGCGGGGGGAGCGTGATGCCTTCAAGATACTTCGGCAGAAGGTGGATCCCGATGCCAAGTATGTGTGGTTTCACGCTGCGTCCCTGGGCGAGTTTGAGCAGGGCAGGCCGCTGATGGAGCGCATCCGCAAGGAACATCCGCAGTACAAGATTCTGCTCACCTTCTATTCGCCATCGGGCTATGAGGTGCGCAAGAACTATGAGGGGGCCGACATCATCTGCTATATGCCGGTGGACACTCGGCTCAACGCCATCCGCTTCCTTCGGTTGGTGCGCCCCGTGATGGCTTTCTTCGTCAAGTATGAGTTCTGGAGCAACTTCCTCCACATCCTCAAGCACCGTGGCATCCCCACCTACAGCGTGAGCAGCATCTTCCGCCCCGACCAGGTGTTCTTCAAGTGGTACGGAAGGAGCTATGCCGGGGTGTTGAGGTGCTTCGACCGTTTCTTCGTGCAGAACGAGGAAAGCAAGCGGTTGCTGGAGAGCATCGGAATCACCAGCGTGGATGTGGTGGGCGACACCCGCTTTGACCGTGTGCTGCAGATCAAGGAGGCGGCGAAGGACTTGCCCGTCTGCGAGGCTTTCCGCAAGGGAAGTGTTTCTGCTTCTCTTGAATCTTCTTCGGAAACTTTGCCGAAGGAGGGCTTCAAGGTCTTTGTGGCTGGCAGCTCCTGGCCTCCCGACGAGGAGATTTTTATCCGCTTCTTCAATGAGCATAAGGATTGGCGATTGCTTATCGCCCCCCATGTTATCGGTGAGGACCATCTGAAATTCATCCTCTCCAAGATAGAAGGCAAGAAGGTGGTGCGTTACACCCAGACCTCTCCAGAGGAGGCGGCAGGGGCCGATGTCTTGATTATCGACTGCTTCGGCCTCTTGAGCAGCATGTACCGCTATGGTGATGTTGCCTATGTGGGTGGTGGTTTCGGGGTGGGTATCCACAATACGTTGGAGGCTGCGGTATGGAACATGCCCGTCATCTTCGGCCCCAACAACAAGAAGTTCCAGGAGGCGCAAGGCCTACTGCTGGCACAGGGCGGATTCGAAATCAGCAACTATGCTGAGTTCGAGACGCTCATGAACGAGCTGATGACCGATTCCTCTTTCCTGCAGTCTTCGGGTGAGAAGGCAGGTGCTTTCGTGGCAAGCCTCTCGGGGGCTACGGGAAAGGTGCTGGACAAGGTGAAACTTTGAACTTTTTGATGGAATGTAACTGAAACCTTTCGCCTAATATTTATGAAAATGTGCTATATCGGCAAAATATAATACGCTATATTTTGCCGATAATTATATTTTTTTGTACTTTTGCGGCAAAATAAAGGAACAAAAGCAGCATGATTGTAGGTAGAAAAGAAGAAATCGCAGAGATAGAGAAACTCTCAACAGCGACCGTCCGGAATTCGTAGCCATCTATGGACGCCGACGTGTCGGTAAGACGTTTCTCGTCAAGCAGGCACTGAAAGGACGCATCACCTTCCAGCATACAGGTGTGTCGCCTGTTGACCAGGATAGTGACAAAAGCCGCATGAGGACACAGTTGGAAAGCTTCTACTATGCCTTGCTCAACCATGGCTTGGAAGGTTACAAGGCTCCCAAGACATGGATGGAGGCCTTTTTCCTTCTCGAACAGCACTTGCAGAATGTCGACAACGGTGAACGCCAAGTGATATTCATCGACGAATTGCCATGGATGGACACGCCACGGTCAGGATTCCTGCCTGCTTTCGAGAACTTTTGGAACGGTTGGTGCAGTGGCAGAGACAATGTCATGCTGATAGTCTGCGGCAGTGATCTGACATAGTTTTCTTTATATGATATAGTCGCTGCTGTTCCAAGAGAACAGCTTGTCGATGAAATAGACGATTTGCTTGCGCCACCATGCCCAGTCGTGCGCCACGTCGTGGCCCCAGTAGTCTATCCATGCCGGCACTTGCTTGGCCTGGAGCAGGGCGTCCATCTTGCGGGTGCTGTCGAGCAACTCGTCTTCCCAGGCTCCCTGACCCACACAGAGGATGATGTCCTTCTGGCGGTAGAGCTTGAGGTAGGGATGGTCGGCAGGCATGTTGCTCAGGTAGTCGTAGGGCGAGTTGTCATAGACCAACGGGTCGTGGTAGTTGGGGAAGAAGTAGCTGGCATAGTAGATGCCGCTGAGAGAGAGCAGGGTGTCGAACAGGTCGGGACGGCGGAAGAAGATGTTGGCGGCGTGGAATCCGCCCATGCTGCATCCCGTGGCTATCAGGGTCTCGTGGGGTGCCTTCACCTCTGGTATCAGCTCGTCCACGATGTAATGGTACCATTGCTCGTGAAGGGTGATGCGCCGGTGCTCGTCGCCTCCTATGTCCGACCAGGTCTCCCTGTCGATGCTGTCCACGCAGATGAGGTGAATCTTGCCTGAGTCGATATACTGCGAGAGCGAGGCCACCATGTCGAAGTCCTGGTAGTCGTAGAATCTGCCGTCCTGGGATGGGAACACGAGGATGCCCTTTCCCTTGTCGCCATACACCTTGTATTCCATCTCCCTGCCCAGCGAGGGACTATATTTCTTGATATATCTTGTCTTCATAATCTTTCAATCTTTCTGTTTTCCCACAATATTTCCATATTTCCATTTTTCAATATTTCAATTTTTCTCGTGTACGAATGCCACGAATGCCTCCACTTCCTCGTAGGTGTCGAGCTTCACGGTGTACATCTGCTGCCCCATGGCGTCCTTGAAAAGCTCGGGCATCCGCTCGCACATCACCATCTGCCGGCCGTATCTCTCCAGTATCTCCTCGTGGGTGTGTACGTATTGGTAGATGTCGCGGCGGCTGGCAAAGGCGCAGTAGTACTGCTCGCCTATCGGTGTGTGGCTCTCGCCAAACGCCACCATGTCTGCCCATATTTTGTAGACATCGGTGGAGTGGGCGAAGTTGATCATGTCGGGGGTGTAGCCGCCGGCTGGCCGCATGTTCACCTCCAGTGCCACGAAGTCGCCCTTCTTCCCCAGACCGTTGCGGTCTTTGTCGAGGCGGAAGAACTCCAGGTGTACGAAGCGGTTGCTCACGCCGAAGGTCTCCACCGTCTTCCTGCCCAGGGTGCGGAGGCTCTCGGGCATGGTCTTGTCAACGTAGTAGGAGAGGTCGAGCTTCTTGTTGACGATGTCCATGATCGACGGCGGCCATACGGTCATCGACTCGAAGAGTGGGGTAGAGTCCCTGCCTATCACGGCATCGTAGGAACAGATTTCGCCCGTGATGAACTCCTCGATTACGTAGTCGGCATAGTTGGGCTTCTCCTGGAAGAACCGCCGCAGCTCCTCGTCGGAGTGAATCTTGTGGGTGTCGCTGGCGCCTACGCCCACGTTGGGCTTGGCTATCAGCGGATAGCCGGTGAGCCAGGCAAAGTCGAGGGCGGCTTCCACACCTTCCGATGCCTTCTGCTGGCGGGCGGTGGGGATGCCTCCCTTGGCGTAGTAATCGTTCATCTGCGACTTCTCCTTGATGCGCTCCACATGCTCGGAGCTGATGCCCGTGGTGATGTGGAAGTCGGTGCGGAGCCGGGCATCCTGCTGGAGCCAGTATTCGTTGTTGGACTCTATCCAGTCGATGCGCCCGTGCTTGTAGGCGAGGAAGGCGACGGCTCGGTACACCTTGTCGTAGTCTTCCAGGGTGTCAACCCGGTAGTATTCGGTGAGTGCCTCCTTCAGTTGGGGAGCCAGCTCGTCGTAGGGGGCGTCGGCGACGCCCAGCACGGTGACCCCGTTCTGCTTGAGCCGCCGGCAGAATTCCCAGTAGGTATGGGGAAAGTTGGGTGAGATAAATATAAAGTTCATATCCTTTTCTGTTTCTTTACTCTGTTCAATGGTTGCTGTTGTGTAATCTGTCGTCTGCAAAGGTACTGCTTTTTTGCGAACGGAAGCCTCGCCTTGATATGGTATTTTGGCTACCACGCTTGTGGTATTGGCTGCCACGCACAAAAAAGTCCGCCAAGTGTTCCCCTGGCGGACTTTCCTGTATGTTTCCTTTTTACTTGATGATGCGGTAGTAATCCTCCTTGCGGGGCTTCACGGTGTGGGGGTGGGCCGAGGCGTAGCCGAGTGACAGGGCTCCCACGCCCATCAGTCCCTCGGGCAGGTTCCAGTCCTTCATCAGTTTCTTGCCCTCCTCCGTGGCGAACATGATGTCCTCGCGGTTGATCCAACAGGAGGAGAGACCGATGGAGTGGGCTGCCAGCATCATGTTGCCGAGGATGAGGCTGCCGTCCTTTATGCCGTTAGGGTCGTCGGCAGGTGCCAGGACGATGACGATGGTGGGCGCTCCATAGTAGGGGTCGCTTTCCACGCCCATGGCCTCTGCGTTCATCTTGCGCAGTTGGGCGCAAATCTCAGGGTTCTGTACGGCGATGATGAAAGGCTTCTGCGAGCCATGGCCTGTGGCAGCCCATGTGCCGGCCTCCAAAACTGTTTTCAACTCCTCGTCGGTAATCTGCTCTTCCTTGTACCGGCGAATACTTCTTCTCTCCTTAATGGCTTTCAATACTTCGTTTTCCAT
>CAVGLH010000139.1:0-6131 GCA_963630065.1 Bacteroides fragilis
AGGTACAGCGCCCTCGCTGTACCAATCCAAAGTAACAGCGCCCTCGCTGTACCAAGTTATTTTTTATCGTCACTATATTCTTCAATATCCGTTTCTGGAAGAAATTCACAGAGAGTTGCATCACATTCTCTTTTAATGGGGCATCAACCAGCAATCCGAACTTAAAGGGATTTTCCATAGTCGAAATTTTTCGTAACGAAATTTATCACCACACGGAGACGGAAAACGATCGAAAGCCGCAATAATGTTCCCTCCTTTTAACATCATTTGCCTAAAAATACCTGGGTGCTCGCCTACAAACTTGCCGTGAGATACTACCAGGCTTCCTGCTACGGCGACTGCTGGTATCTCTCCCACTACGGCAAGAGCGTGAACGACAGTGCAAGGGTTGGCGAGGCCGACTTTGCCAACAAAACCTTCGAGAAAAAAGGGGCTCATAGCAAAAACAAATCCTAAAATCGGGCGTAAACTCAATATTTCTTATTATCTTTGCCGTCGATAAGCTGTCTTTGCCCCGAAGGCATATGATAACAACAAAAAGACAAGAAGCAATATGAAACTCAAAATTCATTTTAGTCACAAGGAGGAGCTTTGGAACTCCTGGTCGCACGCCAGCGGCATCCTGCTGGGCATAGTTTTCGGCATCATCTTTCTCTACTGGTGCTTCTCGGAGCACAACGGATGGGCCACGGCAGGCGTCATCCTCTACCTCTTCGGCATGCTGATGTCGTATATCGCCTCAACCACCTACCACGCCCTCTCGGCCTGGAGCAAGTGGAAGGAGCGGCTGCGCAAATGGGACCACGCCGCCATCTACTGGCACATCGCCGGTTCCTACTCGCCCATCACCCTGATAGCCCTACGAGAACAAGGATACTGGGGATGGAGTCTCTTTGTCTTTATCTGGGCTTGCGCCATAGTGGGCACGGTGATGAGCTTCGCCCGGCTCAAAGACCACAGCAACCTGGAGACGCTCTGCTTCGTGGGCATGGGACTCTCGGTGCTCGTAGCCTTCAAGCCCCTCATCGACTCCGTGTCGCCCGCCACGATGATATGGATTATCGCCGAGGGCGTATGCTACATCACGGGTGCAGTGTTCTACAGTATTAATAAGAAGAGGTATATGCACTCCGTGTTCCACTTCTTCGTTTTGGCTGGCAGCATCTGCCACATCATCGCCGTATGGGATATCCTGATGAAATACATCTAAGATTCCTTTTATCTCCCCAGCAATATCTTCTTGATGTCGTTGAGCTTGTTGAGTGCCTCCACGGGGGTTAGATTGTTGATGTCGAGACCCAGAATCTCGTCTCTTATCTGCGTCAGAACTGGGTCGTCGAGCTGGAAGAAACTGAGCTGCACTCCATCCTTTGGCTCGTCGAGGTGCTGGACGTTTGGCTTGCCAACGCTTCCAACGCCCGAATTGTCTTCTTCTAACTGCTTTAGAATGACGTTCGCACGCTTTACGATGCTGCGGGGCATACCGGCAATCTCAGCCACGTGGATACCGAAAGAATGCTCGCTGCCTCCCGGCTCCAACTTGCGCAGGAAGATAACCTTGCCGTCCACCTCCTTCACACTCACGTTGAAGTTCTTGATTCTTGAGAAGTTCTTCTCCATCTCGTTCAACTCATGGTAGTGGGTGGCGAAGAGGGTGCGGGCCTGCGCCTTCTTGTGCTCGTGCAGATACTCCACAATCGCCCAGGCGATGGAGATACCGTCGTAGGTGGATGTTCCGCGCCCCAACTCATCGAAGAGCACCAGAGACCGGGGCGACACATTATTCAATATATTGGAAGCCTCGGTCATCTCCACCATGAAGGTTGACTCGCCAAGCGAAATGTTGTCGCTGGCTCCTACACGGGTGAAAATCTTGTCTACCAACCCCACTCTCGCACGCTCGGCAGGCACGAAGCATCCTACTTGCGCCAACAGCACGATGAGTGCCGTCTGGCGGAGCAAGGCCGACTTACCGGCCATATTGGGACCCGTAATCATCATGATTTGCTGCTTCTCGGTGTCGAGCAACACGTCGTTGGGCACGTATTGCTCGCCCAACGGCAACTGGGTTTCTATCACAGGATGCCTGCCCTGCTTGATGTCGAGCACCTCAGAATCGTCGATGACGGGGCGCACGTAGCGGTGCTCGTCCGATGCCTTGGCAAAGGACAGAAGGCAATCCATCCGGGCGATGAGATTGGCATTGATCTGTATCTGGGGGATGTATTCCTGCATCGCCCCTATCAACTCATTGAAGAGCTGCGCCTCCAAGATGAGTATCTTCTCGTCGGCACCAAGTATCTTCTCCTCGTATTCCTTCAGTTCCTGGGTGATGTATCGCTCGGCCTGTGCCAGCGTCTGCTTACGGATCCATTCCTCCGGCACCTTGTCCTTGAAGGTGTTGCGCACTTCGAGGTAGTAGCCGAACACGTTGTTGTAGCCCACCTTCAGACTGGCGATGCCCGTCTTCTCTATCTCCCGCTCCTGTATCTTGAGCAGATAGTCCTTGCCGTGGCGGCTGATGGCACGCAGGTCGTCGAGCTCGGCATTGTAGCCATCGGCAATGACATCGCCCTTGTTCACGAGCTGCGGCGGGTCGGGCTGTATTTCCTTGGCTATCCTGTCCTTCAGCGTATCGCAGAGGTTGAGTTGCTCCCCTACCCGCCTCAACACTTCGTTCTTGGCGTGCTGACAGGCGGTCTTGATGGGCTGGATGGCTTCGAGGGCGTTCTTCAGTTGCACAACTTCGCGGGGCGACACCCGCCCCACGGCCACTTTGGAGATGATACGTTCCAAGTCGCCGATGCGATGCAACTGGTCGTCGAGAAGCTGGTGGAATTCCGGCTCCTTGAAGAAAAATTCCACGATGTCGAGACGCTCGTTGATGGGTTTCACGTCTTTCAGTGGGAAGACAAGCCATCTTCTGAGCATACGTCCGCCCATCGCCGTCACCGTTCGGTCGATAACGTTCAAGAGCGAAGAACCGTCCTCCTGCATCGGGGCGACAAGCTCCAGACTGCGGATAGTGAATCGGTCCATACGCACAAACTTATCCTCCTCGATGCGAGAGAGGGCCGTGATGTGGTTGATTTGCGTATGCTGCGTAATCTCCAGATATTGCATGATGGCGCCACTGGCGATGATGCCGTTCTTCAGATGCTCCACGCCGAAACCTTTCAAGTTCTTGGTCTTGAAATGGCCCAAGAGCTTCTGACGGGCCGTCTGGTCGGTAAAAACCCAATCGTCCAGCTCGAAGGTGCAGTATTTCGTTCCGAAGCTTTGCTCAAACTTCTGTTTCATGGCACGGTCGTAGAGCACCTCCTTGGGTTGGAAGTTGCCCATCAGCTTCTCCACATAGTCGGAGGTTCCCTCACCGGTGAGGAACTCTCCCGTAGAGATGTCGAGGAAGCTCACGCCACAGGCGGTCTTGCCGAAGTGGACGGCAGCGAGGAAGTTGTTCTCTTTGTAGTTCAGCACATTGTCGCCCATGGCAACGCCCGGAGTCACCAGTTCGGTGATGCCTCGCTTCACCATCTTGTCCATCTGGCTCAGTCCCTTCTTTCCCTTTATTTCCTGTCGCTTCTTCTTCGGGTCTTCCAGTTGGTCGCACACTGCCACGCGCTTGCCAGCCCTGATGAGCTTGGGCAAGTAGGTATCGAGAGCATGATGCGGAAAACCAGCCATCTCTGCCCCACCAGCCGACCCGCCGTTGTTGCGTCGTGTCAGGGTGATGCCGAGGATGCGTGCTGCCTCGATGGCATCTTCGCAGTAAGTTTCGTAGAAGTCGCCACAGCGGAAGAGCAGCAATGCCTCGGGATGTTTCGATTTCATCTCGAAGAACTGCCTCATCATGGGCGTAAGACCATTATTGTCGTTTGCCATTATCTTTCTTATAATTATGTTAGAAATGCAAAAATACTAAATATTACCCAAAGCTAAGTTACCCTAGGGCAACATTTAGCCTTTTTTAAGCGAATATCTAAGGTTATCCCATAATATTTGCGTACTTTTGTAGGCATGAAAAAGAAACAATTATACATCGGCATACTCACACTCGTTTGCTGCGTTCTCGTGGCAATAGGGGTAACCTTGCATCTCCGCGAGCACAACAGCCCCCAACCTGCCATCGTCAAGAAGGCGATGGATACATCCAAGCCCAAGCCTCAGGCGGCAGATACGATAAAGAAGAAGAAAACAATTGCCAAACAAGACTTTAACATCTCTGGGACACTGCTAGACACCGACGGCAAGGGCGTGGCGGGAGTCATCGTGAGCGATGGCTATAACTGCGTGAAGACCGACTCCCTGGGACGATACAAGATGAAGAGAGACTCGCTGGCCCGATTCATCTATTATTCCGTGCCGGCCGACTGCGAAGTTCCCACCCACAGCGAGACCGACCGGACGGCTTGTTTCTACCAGCCGATGACCAACAAGAAAAAGAAGTACGACTTCACCTTGAAAAGACTGCCCAATGGCAAGGAGACCTATTACAAGATGATTGTCATTGGCGACCCACAGGTTACCAATGCCTACAGCCCCTATTATACTTCTCCCGACGACAACCCCATCAAGAAGAGCGACGTAGAGCGGTTCACCACCCAGACGATGGCGGACATCAAGCAGACCATCTCCAGCATGAAAAAAGGCACCCCCGTCTATGGCCTCAGCATGGGCGACGACGTGCAGTACTACGGAGGCTACAACGCCACGCTGGAGCGGCAGATAAGGGAGGCCTTGGGGGCTTCCGACATGCGTCTCTTCTCCGTGATAGGCAATCACGACCAAGACGGAAAGGCTCTCTACAAGCGCAAGTGGGAAGAGAACTTCGGCCCCACCGACTATTCCTTCGACCGTGGCGACGAGCACTATGTGTGCATCAACAACTGCTTCTTCACCAAGGGCAAGGCATATTATTCGCCGGGCGAACTGCACAAGACCCAAGTGGAATGGCTGGAGAAAGACCTCGCCCTCACGCCAAAAGACAAAAAGGTGATACTCTGCTACCACATCCCCTTCACCTTCGGCAATGCGCCTTTCAAGAATGCGAAACCCGTAGGCATCGAGAGCGAGAAGGGACATTACACTTCCTCCCGTCTCTCCCGTCTCTTGCAGCTCTTGAAGCAATTCGAAGGAGGATACGAACTCTTCTGCGGACATACCCACTTCGCCTGCAACCATGAGATACAATACGAGGGCGAACCCGTGACGGAGCATTGCCACGCTGCCGCCTGCGGCAACATCTGGCAGTCGAACATCAACATCTGCGGCACGCCCAACGGATACTACGTATATAGTTTCGTAGGCACCCGCATCAGCGACTGCTACTACAAGGGCACATTCTGGGACAAGCACAAGCAGATGACCCTCTTCCGCGCCCAGACCGACTTCAACGGAGAGAAGTATGCCGACGACTGGAACTTGTCAAAGGACAAGAGCGTATTGATAGCCAATGTTTTCAATGCCGACAGCCATTGGCGGGTGGTAGCCGTGGAAGACGGCAAAGAATACCCCATGCACCGCCTCAGCGGCAAGGGGCAGGATGCCTTCGCCGCCGGCTATCACCACAAGTATGCCGAGAGCGTATCCTACTGGTTCATCAGCAAGCAGAACAGCTACCTCATCATGAACCACCTCTATTATTATACCCCCAAGAACCCGAATGCCAAGATCAGCATCAAGGCACAAGACCCCTACGGCCATACTTATACGGCTTCGAGCAGTGAAGCCGTAACGGAACCTTTTGCCAACTACGCCCACTATTACGAGCGGGAGTATCGGAAGACGGCCTCCAAACAAGACAATCAGTAAAAGAGTTGCATCTTTCAGTAATATATATAATAAGGTATAAAGGAAAAAGTAGTACTTTTGCAGCCGTAAACAGTTATCGTTATATTAAATTAAAGGTAAAAAGACTATGTTATTAGAGAATATTCATTCACCCAAGGATGTGAAGGCTCTAGCCATCGGGCAACTGCCCGCACTCGCAAAAGAAATCCGCGACGGCATCTTGAACCGTGACAGTAACATCGGTGGCCATGTGGGTCCTAACCTCGGCATCGTGGAGACCACCATCGCCATGCACTATGTGTTCAACTGCCCCGAAGACAAGTTCGTCTTCGACGTATCCC
>CAVGLH010000140.1:0-6128 GCA_963630065.1 Bacteroides fragilis
CCTATTGCGAGGAGCAGTTGGAGAACGGCGAGAGCCGCGTGGTACTGAAGTTGCCAGAGGCATTGGCACCCGTGAAGTGCGCCGTGTTCCCATTGGACAAGAAGGACGGTCTGCCCGAGTTGGCCCATGAGATTGTTGACGAGCTGAAGTTCCACTTCAACACCCACTATGGCGACCCCAAGGACTCCATCGGCAAGCGCTATCGCCGTCAGGATGCCATCGGTACCCCGTTCTGTGTAACCGTAGACCACGACACACCCAACGACCACAAGGTGACCCTCCGATTCCGCGACACTATGGAGCAGGAGCGCGTAGCCATCAGCGACTTGCGCAGCATCATCGAGGATCGTGTGAGCATCACCAGCGTATTGAAGAAGCTTGGTAAGGAAATCAAGGACTTCTAATATATATAATAAGGTAAACAAAAAGATTCTAGATGAATTTGAGGAATTTGAAATATATGTTCTTGCTCATGATGTCAGTGTTTGCACTGGCATCATGCAGCGAGGATGATACCACGACCAATGAGTATGCCAACTGGCAGGAACGCAACGACAAGGCCTTTGCCGATACCTTGGCCTATGCCAGGGCGCAGATTGCTGCTGGCAATACTGAAGAATGGAAGGTGTTGCTCAACTGGAGCTTGACCGACCAGACTCCCCTCCAAGGGGGGACATCGTTGAAATACAACGACGATGACTATATCGTGGTGCATGTGCTGGACATGGGCAATACCAATGCCGAGACACCTCTTTATACCGACTCCATCCAGATGAGCTATCGCGGCAGGTTGATTCCTACCGATTCGTATGCCCGTGGATATGTGTTCGACGAGACGTTCAGCAGCACTGCCTTTGATGTCAAGACCGCTCTTCCTACCAAGACCACGGTGAGCACAGGCTACATCGACGGCTTCACCACCGCCTTGCTGCAGATGCGTCCCGGCGACCATTGGCAGGTGTTCATCCCCAACAACCTGGGCTATGGCGGCACCGAGAAGACGGGCATCCCTGCCTATTCCATGCTTCGCTTCGAGCTTGCGCTGCATGCCTACAAGCACTTATCGGGCAAGAATTGGGTCTACTCAGACAAATAAACAGTGGATAAGCAAATTTGTTAATAGACCTTGCTTGTGTGTTAACAAGTGTTTGTGTGCGTACACATTTGGTTGATATACGTCAAAAAAAGTTAGATGTATGCAAAAAATATCCCGAAAACCCTTGCGGAATCAAATATTTGTAGTACCTTTGCACCAGAAAAAATAAGTTTTAGGTTTTTAGTTAGGTAATAGATTTTGTTAGGTTTAGTTTTTAGGTTTAAGATTGTTTATTCAAGCTAAGGTGTTAGTTAAGGTTAAAGATTTGTTTATTCAAGGTAATGCTAGTACAGTTCTTGCGTGAGCAAGGATTTGAGTTTTGGGAAAAACTTTAGTACGATTCAAGTTTAAAATTGTTATAGAGAATGGCAATTCCTTTTCAAGGAGTTGTCATTTTTCTTTTTTATGTCAACAAAAAGTATTAAATGCTTGACAAATTCTATTATTTTTGTTAATTTTGCAGTCTGAATAGTACCCTTTCCAATCGATAGACGTTTATTATGTATACGGGTATATATAAAAAGGTGTGAGAATCGCATCACATTAACACAATTATAATAATATTCAGATGAAACTAAGAAAGATTTTTGCGGCACTCTTGCTGCTGCTTCCCGTGGGTAGGGCATTGGCCCAGGAAATGGAGCTGCCGCCCATTCCGGTGGATGAGAAAGTGAGGATTGGCCATCTCGACAACGGCCTTACCTATTACATCCGCCACAACAAGTATCCCGAACATGTGGCCAGCTTCTACATCGCACAGAAGGTGGGCTCCATCAACGAGGATGATGACCAGCGCGGATTGGCCCACCTTCTGGAGCACCTCGCCTTCAACGGCACCGAACATTTCAAGGGCAACTCCTTGCAGGATTACCTCCAGGGACTCGGCGTGGAATACGGCAGAAACCTCAATGCCTATACATCCGTGGAAAGAACAGTGTATTATTTCACTGATGTGCCCACCACCCGCATCACGGCCGTAGACTCCTGCATGCTCATCCTGAAGGATTGGAGCAACGGTATCACTTTGAGCCAGAAAGCTATCGACGATGAGCGCGATGTCGTCCATAACGAGTATCGTATGCGCATCGTGGGACAGCAGCGCATGATAGAGCGCAACCTGCCCAAACTCTACCAGAACAACAAGTACGGCTACCGTTTCCCTATCGGACTGATGAGTGTGGTAGACGGATGCAAGCCCGAGACCCTGCGCGCATACTACCGCAAGTGGTACCGTCCCGACAATCAGGCTGTTATCGTGGTAGGCGACGTAGACGTAGACCACATCGAGGCCAAAATCAAGGAACTTTTCTCGGGCATCAAGGTGCCCAAGGATGCCGCCCAGGTGGAGAAGGTGGACGTGGCCAACAACGACACTGCCATCTTTGTGGTAGACAAGGATAAGGAACAGCAGTACGACCTGTTCCAGATCGACATGAAGCACGACGCCGTGGCTCCTTCCGAGAAGAACAACATGGGCTATCTCATCAAGGGATATTTCGACAACGTGGTATCTTCCATGCTCAACGCCCGTTTGGGGGAAAAGGCCCTGGAGCCAGATTGTCCTTTCTTGCAGGCCAGTGCCGGAGACGGCGACTTCTGGCTCTCAAGCACCAAGGGTTCGTTTGCTCTCAATGGTATCGCCAAGCCCGGAAAGATGAAGGAGGCTTATGCCGCCGTGCTGCGCGAGGCTAAACGCATGAGCGACTTCGGTTTTACGGCCACTGAGTATCAGAGGGCACAGGAGGAATTCTTGAGCCAGATGGACAAGGCACTGTCCAACAAGGACAAGATGAAGAACGAGCAGTTCACCACCCAGTATGTGGACCATTTCCTCTCCAACGAGCCTATCCCCTCGATAGAGTCCGAGAGCCAGATCTATCAGATGTTGGTGCCTTCTATGCCGTTGGACGCAATCAACAGCTATGCCAAGGAACTGGTATGCAAGAGCGACACCAACCTCGTTTCCATCTTGTTGATGCGCGACATGGAAGGCGGTGCCTATCCCACGGAGAAGGAACTGGCCGACGTGGTGAAGCAGGTGCGCGCCGAGAAATTGGAGGCTTTTGTGGACAATGTGAAGCAGGAACCTCTTATCACCAACGCTCCCAAGCCGGGAACCATCAAGAAGACTATTGAGAACAAGACATTGGGCTACAAGGAATTGTCTCTTTCCAACGGCGCCAAGGTGGTGCTGAAGAAGACTGACTTCAAGGACAACGAGATACTCTTCTCTGCCAGCGCCAACGTGGGCTATACATCCTTGGACAAGAAGGATTATGCCAACCATGCCCTTCTCGTCCCAGCCCTCAACTCCAGTGGTCTGGGCAACTTCACCAGCAACGAGCTTAACAAGGCTTTGGCCGGCAAGCAGGTGGGAGCCGCTTTCACGATGAACGCCTTCTCCCGTGGACTCTCCGGCAACTCCACCCCAAAGGACATCGAGACCTTGATGCAGCTCATCTATCTCAAGATGACAGCTGTGAGCAAGGATCAGAAGTCGTTTGACAACCTGAGGAATAACATGCTGGCCAGTTTGGACAACCGCAGCAACGACCCCTCGTCTGTGTTTGGCGACTCCCTGCAGTCCACAATCTACAAGGGCAACAAGCTGATGCTCACACCTAGCGTAGACGAGGTGAAAGGCATCAGCTACGACCGCATCCTCGAACTTGGCAAGCTCTATTATGGCAACGCCAAGGACTTCACCTTCTACTTTGTGGGCAATTACGATGAGAAGACTCTTCTGCCGCTTATCGAGCAGTATATCGCCTCGCTGCCCAACAACGGCTTCAACCTGAAGAACAAGGCTCTTCCCTGTGCTGAGGGCGAGGTGAAGAACAACTTTACCAAGGAGATGGCCAATCCCCAGACTCAGGCTGTGGAACTTTGGAGAGCCAAGGGCACCTACACCTTGAAGGGCAGCGTGCTGAGCGACGTGATAGGCCAGTTGCTGACGATGAAGTACCTGCACTCCATCCGCGAGGAACTCAGTGCAGCCTACACCACCGGAGCCCAGGGCGGCATGGGCCGCGACGTAGACGGCAAGGCCGACATCACTCTCTTCGCCATTGCCCAGTTGAATCCCGAGAAGGCCGACCAGGCTGTGCCCTGTTTCTTCAAGGGCCTGAATGAGACGGTGGCCAATCCCGACGCAGCCGACCTACAGAAGGTGAAGGAAGTCATGCTGAAGAACGCTTCCGTCGACGAGAAGACAAATGGCTACTGGCTGGGCGTGCTCAGCTATTACAAGCGCTATGGGGTGGATAACCATACCGACTATAAGAACGTCATCAAAGCCGTTGACAGCAAGCAGGTGAGCGACTTCTTGAAGAACGACATCCTGAAGAGCGGCAACCATACGGAGGTCATCATGAAGGCTGTGAAGAGCAAGTAAACATAAGTCGTAACATACAAAAAATCCCGTTGTCTAGCGAAGCGCTCGAACAACGGGATTTTCTTTTTACCCTAAAATCTCACTTTTTTAGCCTTTGAGGCGAGGGCCTCGCGACGATCCTGAAGAATCTGTTGGCATCTGTCTTGTGCCTGATGATGATTCTCTGCATTTACCTTAATTAAACTGTCATTCATAATCTATCGTGATTTGTTAACGATGCAAAGATAGGGCATTCTGTCCATTTTTGAAAGCATTTTGTATTTAAATGCATCTTTTATGCGCCATTTTTTGATTTATGTCAAAAAAAAGTGCAAACGTTACCGCATCTTCACATCCTGTTAAACCTTTTGTCGCATCAATCATCCAAGTGTAGGGAAAAGCGAACAAAAAAAGGGAATTTCCCTTGGTGGTTTGCGATATTTTTGCGACCTTTGCAGCAGCTTTCCAAAATGTAAAAGATAGACGGAAATTTTAAACATAACAATATATTAAGGTAATGAAGAAAGTATTTATGATGGCTGCCCTTGTGCTAGCATGCACAGTTGGCAGCAAGGCCAACGCTATGAGCGAGCCAGTGCTCAATGCTTCACAGTCTGAATTGATGCCAGTCAAGAAGACTACGAAGAAGAAGACAACCACAACGAAGAAGACTACCACCGCTGCCACCACAACAGCGACCACGACTCCCGCCACCACAACAACGACGGATGCCTCCACCAGCACCTCTAAATCTACCGTAGGAACAGCCGTGACCGGCCTTCTGGGCGGTTTGCTCGGTGGCTCCAGCAGCAATTCCGACAGCAGCTCTTCCTCCTCTTCGTCAACTACAGGCAATGCCGTGACCGGTCTTTTGGGCGGTTTGCTCGGTGGTTCCGGCAATAGCTCTTCCTCATCCTCTTCGTCTAGTAGCTCCGTGGGCGGCCTTCTGGGCGGTTTGTTGAGCAATGTGATCGGTTCTGGTTCGTTCACAACCGCCGACCTCTGCGCCAACACATGGAGATATAGCAAGCCGGGTTGCGCCTTCGAGAGTGAGAACCTCTTGGCCAAGGCTGGTGGTGCCGTGGCTGCCACAGCCGTGGAGAACAAGCTCTCTACCTATTATAATAAGATAGGTTTCAGCAATTCCAACACCAACTTCACCTTCAAGACCGACGGCACTTTCACTGCCCAAATCGACGGTAAGTCTTGGAGCGGCACTTATACTTTCGACGAGAGCACCCATGCCATCAAGTTGAAGGGTCTCATCCTGAGCATTTCGGGTTACGCCACCAGGTCTACTAGCGGCGTGAGCCTTCTCTTCGAGGCCAAGAAACTCCTCACGCTCATCAAGACGCTCAGCGCCTTCAGCGGCAACAGCACCTTGAGCGCCGTCACCTCTATCGCCAGCAGCTATAACGGCATCCGTGTAGGCTTTGATTTGACCAAGTAAAAATACTCAAACAGCTAGGTTTTATAGCGGAAAAGACATTTCTCATGGGCGAAGCTACAATTCCTTGCTTGAGTGGTACGGCGGGGGTATTCCTTGCTTGAGTGGTACGGCGGGGGCGCCGTACCTCCTATGATTGCCTTTTCTGGCAAGTATGGGTAACTGTAGGAGGTACAGCGCCCTCGCTGTACCAATCCAAAGTAACAGTGCCC
>CAVGLH010000141.1:0-6056 GCA_963630065.1 Bacteroides fragilis
CTTCCAATCCATCTTGTAGGTTGGGATGCCATCACGGAGCACAACTTTTTTGAATGTAAGCGTCCAAAAAGTTCACAACGCCTTTATCCTCAGTTACTTTTCCACTATCACATCTGGAGCACTTACCCGGAAGATGAGGCGACGGGCATGTTCGGACTCGGCGCGACGGACATTGAGGGTGATGATTTTGCCTTATTCCTTGACACTGACATAGGAGCACTCGGCGAGGACGGCGGCACAGGCGAGGAAGCCGTCGATGAGGACGACGAAACGCTTCTCTTTCTTGCCCTTCTTAGCCTGCTTGCTGCGTACCTGCTGGTAGTAGCCTTCCTTGCCGGCGAAGACACCGTCTTGGATGACGACCCTGGCGTTGGGGCGGAGCTCTATCTCATCGGGCTTGAAGAACTCCAGCTTGTCGTCGTCTACATTCTCGTAGATGGCCATGAAGTCTTCCATCTGCTTGCCGGGAATGATGATGGGTTCGAAGCCGCCCTCGTGCCGGGGGCGGACCTTGAACTGGAGCAGGGTGTTGAATTCCTTCTTCAGCTCGCGCATCTTCGGCTCAGTGGCCTTGACGAAGAGGAGGTTGCGTACCACGGGGCGATAACTCACCTTGCGGGAACGCTTTATCTGCCCCACCATGCGCTCGAAACGCTCCATCGGAAGAAATGGGGTGACATCGTCGTGCCGGCTCTTCAACATGTCGACTACTTTCTTCTCCTTGCCGTATGGCGAGCTCATCGCATACCATAAAGCGGAAGTTTCGGAGGTTTCATTGTGCATTTTATTTGATGATTTTTTGACAAGTTCTTGAGAAAAGAGTGTTCCTTTAGCTCCTTACAAAGTTTGCAAGTTATTATCATTCAACCCGTTATAGCGTTTTAACAAAATTTTACGCTCACATCCCGTCTTTGCAGACCGCAGAAAGAGAAGCTCATTCGTCGTGCAAAGATAGCTCTTTTTCTTGAAATAAAGAAATTTTATGGTCTTTTTTTTTTTATTAACACACTCCCTTGGATGTGAAACCGTGGGGGCTTCAAGCTATGAACCGAAATGAACAAAAAAATCCCAGCTGTCACCATATTTGTCAGCTGGGATTTTTTATAGAATCAACAGGTGTATAAAAACCTATTTCTCCATCAACTTTTCGATTTCATCTTTAGTCAGTCCTGAAGCCTGTGCAATGGTATCCACAGGCACACCTAATGACAAAAGATTCAATGCCATTTGCACCTTGGCTTTTTTCTCGCCTTCTGCACGGCCTTCCGCACGACCTTCCGCACGACCTTCCTGCAAGCCATCGTCGTAACCTGTCATAATGACACTGCGCTGGTATCGCAGGTTCTCCATATGCCTTACATAATCAGCGCGGTCGGCCTTTGACAATTTATCAAGCATCAGACACTTGCGAGCAGCCGACAGACCCGGGGCCTTGGCACCTTCACCTATATCGCCAGTCTTCAAAAAGTTGATCCACTCATCCAGATTGCTCACCGCCAGCTTGTCGAAGTTGTTCACGCAGAGCAGATAATATTCAGGAAAAATGTCTCCGACCTCACGGGGCGTCTTCTTGCCTTTTTCAATATGGTCGCCGAAGAACACCTCACTCTGACGATTGGAAAGCCTCAAGATGTCATTGTCGTGCAACCCCTGAAAGACAGTCTTGCCGTGATAGACATAATCTTTGGCCTGTCCCAGAGAGAAATAAACTATATTGATGGAATATACCTTCCTTACCTTGTCGTAGTCGTCACCCAGATCTATATGGTCTGTAATGACCTTGGAAACACCATAAAGGATACGATGAAAATAGTTCAACTCCCGGGTATTCTGAATTTCGAATATGACCAATTCGCCCTTCTTGTCCTCTGCGAGAATATCTACCCTGTTGAACTTGTCGTTCTCGCTATACTGATTGGACTCACTGTCGAGAAACTTCTTGATCTTAAATTCCTCTCCCAAAAGCGAATACATCAATCCCTCCAACACTGCATGGTTGGCCTTGTTGCAAAGCAATCGCTTCATTGCCCAGTCAAACCGTATATAATTTGCCATAATCTTCCGCTTTAAATATTAACGGATGCAAATATACGCTTTTTCCACGAAACAACAAAAAAATAAAAAGAAAAACTAAAAAAATCCCGGCAATCATCAAGACTGCCGGGATTTTTATGAGTTGTGAATCTGTTTACTATGCATTCGCTGCCACTGAAATCCAGTCGAAGACGAAGGAGCAGACACCGAATGCCACGATACCTACGGTGCAGATGGCGAGAGCGAGCTTGGTGCTGCACGCGCTCTGGAAGGTAGGCAACGGATTGTCGTTGTGCTTGATGAACATGGCCTTCACGATGAGCAGGTAGTAGTACAAGCTGATGACCGTGTTGACCAAGGCGATGAATACCACGCCGTATGCCCAGGCACCGAGAGAGGTGTGGATGTCGTGGGTACCCACGGCTGCCATGAACACGAAGAACTTGGAGAACATACCTGCGAACGGAGGAATACCACCGAGCGAGAACAATGCCAAGGTCATCAGGAAGGCAAGACGGGGGTTGGTCTTGTAGAGACCGTTGTAGCTGTCCATCTGAACAGTGCCGTTGTTGTGCTCCTCAACTGCCGAGATGATGGTGAAGACGCTCATGTTGGCTACCACATAGATAAGTACGTAGTAAGTCAGAGCTGTCACGCTCATCGCTGAGTTGCCCACCACTGCCAGCATGATGTAGCCTGCCTGAGAGATAGAAGAGAATGCCATGAAACGCTTCAGGTCGCTCTGACGGATGGCGAAGAGGTTGGCGATGGTGATGGAGAGTACGATGACGATGTACAGAAGCACGGTCCAGTAGGTAACCATCGGTGCGAACACCTTCATCAGGATGGCACAGAGGGTGAACGCTGCGGCACCCTTGGAAACCACTGAGAGGTAACCGGTGACGGTGGTAGGAGCACCCTGGTAGGAATCGGCTGTCCAGAAGTGGAAGGGTACCAAGGAAATCTTGAAGCCCAAACCGCTAAAGAAGAACACCAGTCCGGCAATGCTCAGTGCGGATGGTTTCACTACGGCTGCCATGTCGTTGAAGTACAAGGTACCGCAAGCGGCATAGAGCAGGGAGATACCGTAAATCATCACACCGCTGGAGAAGGTGGCTGTCAGGATGAACTTGGCACCTGCCTCGGCTGAGTTGTGACGATACTTGTCGAAAGCCACCAAACAAGCCATTGGCACGGAAGCCATCTCCAAACCGAGGAAGAACAGGAGGAAGTGGTTGGCACTTACCATCATGTTCATACCGAGCAGGGTGGAGATGGTGAGCATATAGAACTCACCCTCCTTGAAGGCGGTGTCCTCACGGCTCAACCACTCCTTCGCCTGGATAATCACGATGAGTGTACCAAGGGCGAGGACGGTCTTCAGCACACCGGCTGCAGGACCTGTGGCATACATGCCGCCGAAAGCCTCGGCAGCATGGGTGGGACAGATGTTGATGGCGATGTGAGCCACCATCAAGAGGCATACCAGAGGATTGAACCACTTACGGTCTGCGCTCTTGGAACTGCAGAAGTCAGCTATGAAAGTGATGATCAGGACTGCCATCAAGGTAGCCTCTGGAATCATATTTAAAAATTGACTGTAATTCATTTCTTCTGATATTTATTACATGTTTATTACACTAAAGATAGGGCCTACGGCATCCATGATGATTTCCTCTGCCCAGAGTGGGAACATACCGAGACCGGCTACACAGGCTATCAAGCCTGCCACGGCGATACGCTCGTCCCATGTGGCATCGTGCAGTTTCTCCAACTTGGGGTTGGGAACCTTCTGGTAAAGGATCTTACCCACGCAGCGAAGGATATAGACGGCTGTCACTACGATAGAGGTACAAGCGATGATGGTACATACGCGGTGGAATGTATCGGCGTTCTGGAACGCACCCACGAAGATGGTCATCTCAGCCACGAAACCAGAGAAGCCCGGCAAACCGAGGTTGGCGAGACCTGCCACTGCATAACCTACGGAGAGGAAAGGAATGATCTTCATCAAACCGCCCAGGTAACGAACGTCACGAGTACCGGCCTGGTGGTAGATCATACCGATAACGGCGAAGAAGAGGGCGGTCATCAAACCGTGGGACAGCATCTGGAGGATAGCACCCGTAGCTGCTGTCTGGGTCATCATACAGAGGGCGAAAAGCACCATACCACAGTGAGACACTGAGGAGTAGGCGTTGATGTACTTCAAGTCGGTCTGTACACAGGCTGACAAAGCACCATACACGATAGAGATGGTGGTGAGCACCAGGAACACCTTGATCCAGAATCCGTGGGTAGCGGCCGGCAAGAGGAACATGGCGATGCGGAAGCAACCGTAGCCACCGAGCTTCATCAACACACCGGCGTGCAACATGGACACGGCTGTAGGCGCACTTGCGTGACCGTCGGGAGACCATGTGTGGAAGGGGAACAGAGCACCCAAGATACCGAAACCGATGAAGAGCAGTGGGAAGAACACGTTCTGCACGCTCTCGGGGATGGCATGCGCACCATTTGTATGGTGGGCGATGTCCATAATCTCGAAGGTCTGGGCACCGCTGTAGAAGTAGATACCCAAGATACCGATAATCAAGAGGGCGGAACCACCCATCAACATCAGGGTAAGTTTCATGGCCGAGTACTCCTTGGCACCACTACCCCACACACCGATCAAGAGGTACATAGGGATGAGCGCCACCTCGTAGAACATGAACATGGTGAACATATCCACGGAGATGAAGAAGCCATACACACCGATGCTCAAGAGAGTGAACCAGAGGAAATACTCCTTCTTCATAGGCTCCATCTGCCATGAGGCGAAGGTACCCGTGAAGACGATGATGGAAGTGAGGAGCAACATCACCACAGAGATACCGTCAACACCGAGACTGTAGTTGATGTGCAAGGGCTTGAACCATGGCACACTGTAGGTGAAGAGCATAGGAGCTTGGTCTGCCGGCATTGTCTCACGGGCTTCGAGAAATGCAAACACCAAATAGACGGAGAGGGCTACCAGCACGGTGGCACCCGCTACCATCACACCACGCACCTGCTTGTCGTTGCGGGCCAACCAGAGGCCGAGCAGCATGATGAGTGGTACTATGACGAATATACTTAAATTCATTTCTTTTCTATTTACTTAATTGTGAGACATTATACGAAAGCAATCAAGATGAGGGTCAACGCCACGGTACCTGTGAGGAACCAGATGGCATAACTGCGCACATCGCCGCTCTGCCATGGACGGATGGTCTCGCCTGCCTCCTGTGTGCCCCAAGCCATGAAGTTGAACGTGCCGTCGATGACACGGCGGTCGAACCATGCGATGGGCTTGGAGAAGCAACCGAACACAATCTTGTGGGTGAAGAACTGCCATGCGTCGTCGATGTAGAAGCGGTTGAGCGCTGCCTTGTGCAACTTAGGCATCTTCTTGGCCAAAGCGTCGGCAAGAGGAGTCTTCTTGGGAGCATACATATAGGTAGCCAGACCGATACCGATGAGTGCCACAATAACCGAGGTGGTAGCCACGCTCATGTCGATGTGGATGTCGTAGCTCTGACCAGTGGCAGAGATGAAGTGACCGAAAGGTATCAGACCGCAAACGCAAGAGATGATGGCGAGGAACACCAGCGGGCCCCACATCACGAAAGGAACCTCCTGGGGCTTGCGACGATGCTCGGGATCCAACTCGTAGTAGCTCTGTCCCCAGAAGATAACGTAGTAGAGACGGAACATGTAGAAGGCTGTCATACCTGCCACAACCGTCATGAACCAACCCATGAAGGGAGAGAACTGGAAGCAGGCAGTGATGATCTCATCCTTCGACCAGAAACCTGCGAACGGAGGAATACCCGCAATCGCCAAGCAACCGATGAGGAAGCAAATGTTGGTGATAGGCATGTACTTGTGCAAGCCGCCCATATAGTCCTTGAAGTTGCTGCCGATGATGACGATGATGGCACCTGAGCAGAGGAACAACAAAGCCTTGAACATGGCGTGGGTGAACAAGTGGAAGATAC
>CAVGLH010000142.1:0-6029 GCA_963630065.1 Bacteroides fragilis
TGCCAGTGGCCCTCGTAGTGGGTGTTGTCGCAGTAGGGTACGGTTTCCAGAAAGTCGGCGAGCAGCTGAAGGGCGGCATCCATCTTTTCCTGGCGTATCAGCACCGACATCCTCGCTGTCGTCGTGTTGCCGTCGAGGGAATTGCGGCCCAGATAGTGGGGCATGAGCGAACGGTACAAGCCTACGGCTATTTCGCGGTTGGGTATGGCCAGCTCGTAGAGGTTGCTCATTGGGTCATAGTCCTTGATGGTCATGTATCCGCTCTGGTAGAGTAGGGGGATGATGGTGGACATGGTCTCTGTGGCTGCGTCGAAATCTTCCTGTGCCGCCCATTTGTTCTCGCCCAGATCGGCGGGCAGGAAGTCGTATTTCCTCATCATGTTGATGAGATAGGTGGGGGTGCCCGAGCCAAACCAATAGGCTTTCATCTTGCCGTCGGCAAAGCAGTTGAGCAGGCTGAAGGGGTTGAACACATCTGGCGAGGGCCAGGCGAAGTGGTAGCCGTCGTAGTGGTTCTTCAGTTCCTGAACGGTCTCCTCCCGGGAGAGTTGCAGTTTTCCTGCCAGCTCGTCGATGTCTTCGCTCATCTGGGTGAGCAGTTCCTCCTTGGTGATGCCGCAGATGCCAGCGTAAGGCTCGTCCATGCTCACGTTCTTGATGTTGTTCAGTTCGCTGAAGATGCTCAGTTGCGAGAACTTCGTGATGCCCGTCATAAAGACAAAGCGCAGTTTCGGTTCGGCTGCCTTCAGCGGACTGTAGAAGTTGCGCATCACGTTGCGTAGCACGTCAAGTCTTTCGCTCTCGTGCGCCACGTCGAGTAAGGGAGCATCGTATTCGTCGATGAGCACCACCACCTGCTTGCCCGTCTGCCTATATACGGTGTTCATCAAGTCATCCAGGCGGAGGTTGGGGTCTATCTTGTCATTGTGGATGCCAAATTTCCTTTCCTGTTCCTCGATGATGTGGAGCAAGTATCTTTCCAACTGTTCCTTCTCCATGTGCTTGCCAAGGCTCATGTCGAAGTGGAGTACGGGATATTCCGTCCACTCCTTCTCCAGTTTATCGATGGCAAGCCCCTCGAAGAGTTCTTTCCGTCCCTCGAAGTAGCTTTTGAAGGTGGATACCAGCAGCGACTTGCCGAAGCGGCGCGGACGGCTCAGGAAGAAATACGTGCCATTGGTATGCGTCATCCGATAGATGTATTCCGTCTTGTCGACATAGAACTTATCCTCCTTGCGGATACGTTCGAACGTCTGGATTCCTATGGGGTATAATTTTCTTGCCATGATGCTAACATTTGGGATTGATAGTGAAATGTACGGATTTCTTGAAGTTACATACCGCCATGCTCGTAATATCTCTTGATCATAGTCGTTACAGTACGAGGAGATTGCTTGGTATGAGCTATTAGCATAATGTTGATAGTCTCGCCATCAACATTATAATATATAACATTGGGAACAACCAGCAAGTGGCGTATTAAAATATTGTCTTTTGTCGCCAAAGAGGAATAGGAATAGTCGGGAGAACCACTCTCGGGAAAACGCAACAAACTGCTGACTTTCTTGTCTATCTTGTCGTAAGTTTTAAGTGCGATATGTTCTCCAAAATCTTCTTCTACTTTGTCTAGGATTTCATCCAATTGATGAAGTGCCATATCTGACCATTTTATTTCCATCCTCTTTTCTCCCTAATCTTTTTCATTGCCTCTGAATGAGGGAGGCTGCGACCAGCACGGCTTTCTCTTATTGCATATTCGGAGGCCATCTCCAGGTATTCCCCAGGGATGTTACTTGTAAAGTTCACGGAATCATCTTCTTCTAAAGATATCTCTAGAAGTTTGGCGAGATAATTTCGGTCTTCTCGGTTCCATTTTTTGATTTCATTCCAAAAAGGAGTGACCCTATTGGGCGCAGTTGTACTAGTCATGAGCATAATTGTATCCTCTTGTATTTAAGTGTTTCACAATCAACGCTGCAAATTTACAATTTTCTTTTGACACTGCCAAGGGAAATGGAATAAAAAATGTCGCTGGAACTATAGAAGGTGAAATCGCTTCGGCAACTATAGTTCCAACGACCAGTCTAGTCTGTTTGTCGCATGATCTTAGTCTTCTTGAATCTATATGTTATAAATGCTTCGCATCAGCCTTTCCAGTTTCTTTCAGTATCTTTCAAAATCCTCAGGTGGTGGAAGAGGACTGCTGTAAGAACGGGCTACGGCATAAAAAGCAGAAATCAAGACCTCTCGCTTGTCTTCTGGCAATTCCTTGAGTACCTCGTCAAGTTTGTCGTCATTTTTGCCTTGTTCTAACATTGCCCCATCTCCTTTCCATAAATGCTCATTGCGATTCTCATATCGTTTCCGATTTTTGCCCAATCTCTCCTCAGAACCTCTGCGTCTGAGATGTGAGGCTCGTCAAAGAGGGCATTGTTGCCTCCCATGTCGCCGAGGCTAAACAAGCCATACAGGAAAGGATGCTCTTCCCATTTTATTGGAAATATATTGGATATTTTTATCTTCATATGTAAATCTCCTATTTATTTAAGTAATAACAAAAAAATAAGTTGGTACATTTCTCATACAATTTCTTGTCTGAGTGGTACGGCGGGGGCGCCGTACCTCCTATCATTGCCTTTGCTGGCAAGTGTTGGTAACTGTAGGAGGTACAGCGCCCTCGCTGTACCATTCAAGCGAGATGTGCATAGTGCCCTCGCTGTACCAAGTTATTTTTTTTTATCGTCACTAAACACTGCAAATTTACAATTTTCTTTTGACACTGCCAAGGGAAATGGAATAAAAAATGTCGCTGGAACTATAGAAGGTGAAATCGCTTCGGCAACTATAGTTCCAACGACCAGTCTAGTCTGTTTGTCGCATGATATTTGTCTAGTAAATGATAATTGTCTTCTTAATATCTATATGTCATAAAAAGCTTCATTGTTCTTTTTGGGGGGATTACAAATCCGCAGCAACACCCAGAGGTAATCAGAATGGCCTAGTGGGGACGTTGTTTTGACTGCCTATTTCGCTGGACTGATGCAGCGTACATAACCATTTGTTGTCGGATTCATCGTGAGATCGCTGCCACTGCAGTACCATGAATATCTGAACGGCCATCCTGAGAACTTTGTCTTGACAAATGTAGATGTTAAATCGGACTTCGATAAGTTTTTATAACTATCGTTGCCTGCCACAAGAAACATCAAGCAGTACTCACGCTGGTTGGGCACACGCCATGACTTGTTGCCTTGAGAGTAGCTTTTATTGCATGTGAATACTCCCTTGTACACATTCTCCTGTGTTGTTCCTTTTGTGTTTTTGTCTGCCACATAGAATTTACTTGCAGGCTTGTTGCTCTCCTCACGCTCATTGTGGATATTCAGTTCGCCTGTTTCCCCAGTTATGTTGAGGGCACTGGCATCCACCTTGTCTAGTGTGATCATTTTGTTCTTGCTATCCCACGTGAAGTAAGTGGCTGGCTTCTGGTCATATCCATCTGCGTTTGACTTCAGGTTGCGTATGCAGCGTACAAAACGAATGTTATCATTGGGTTCTCCGGTCGCCATACCTTCTTCACTCCAGAATGATTCCTCGCCTTTTGTATTCGTGTAGTAGAGCATACGTAGGGCATAAGAATCGGATGTTGTATCTCCATTATTAAATTTGCTGAAGGCAGTTGTCGTTTCATTGTACAGCTTTGCCTCCGTGCTGATAACGTCCTCGCCAATCCACAGACCAGCGTACTGCGCACTTGTCGGCACATACCATCTTGCCTCGCGGTCATCTATCGTGCCGTCTCCATTGAGGTCTCTGTTGCGGCTCAGACATCTATATCGCAGGTCTTTGTTGTTTTTCCATGTACTCCATTTTTTGCCATTTTTTACTTCTTTGTATTCGCTCATGAAGTTTTTCCTGCCATCCCATTTGTCATTGTTCGTTTTTGCAGCACTATTTCCGTTGTAATTATCCGATCTTTTCTCATCATTGATGGTCTCGCAACCATAGGCAACCACATTGCCAGACTGGCTGCGGTCGTAGAACGTCTGGATGTTATACTGGCTCAAGCCATATTGCGCCTTGGCATAGACGCTTCTTCCGTCGGTGCTGGTTTCGACCGAGTTGGCAACATAGAACTTTCTCAAATCCACGTCGTTCACATATTGGTCCCAGGTGAGGTTCTTATAGTAGTTCTCGTCGACGAAGCAAGTGGCATCAATGTACTTTCCGTTCGTGTCTGAACCTGATGACCAGAAAGAATCTTCATTAGCCTTGCCATACAAGAGCTTCAAGAAGTTCTCGATGGAGTAGAGCCCCGTTCCGTCATCTTTTTTGTCTATGTTTTGAATGCCTGGATAGTCGCAAGCCGTGCCGCGCTCTGTTGCGCTGCTATTATATGTACTTGTCGTTTGGCCGTTCTTGATGGCAAACTGAATCCAGTCAGTGCTTACACCGTTCTTATTGCCAGTAGAGGCGTCGTCAGTAACGTTGATTACATCAGTATGCTTGCCCAGCTCATGTACTTGGTAGTAGTAGCCGAGGCCGCTCTTTTTCAACTGCTGGATGTCGTTCTGATAGAAGCGCATCACCATGTACTCATAGTGGCTGTCGAGTATCATACTCTTTCCCGTGCTGCCGTATTCCAGAACCACGCCCTCTGCGCCAGGCTGCTCGTTGCCTTTCTTTTCGGCTTCTACGATAATTTTATCTACTCCAGCCACAGTTATATTGAACGTGTATTTGCAGTTGCGCTCCACGTTGTAGTCGTTGAAGTTTGTGCTGCAGTCGCCCAAGTGGACGTAATACTTCACATCGGCACTCTTGGTTGTGCCTTTGCTGGTTTCCTCATATCTGCCTTTCAATACCACGTATGTACCATATTCCGGGGCATTGGTGAATGTTTTTGGCACACTTTGGTTGTCGTTCTCACGCATTTGCTGGTTTGTTACACTGCTCTTGGCAGTCTGCAGATTCTCTGGCAAATAGACCTCAAAGAACTCTCTGCCTTCGTCATCCACATCGTTGACACCGCGAACGAGACCAGTGATGCTACTGAAACTCTTGTCATCTTTCATTTCAGTTTTTGTGTTGCCGTCAATCGAACCCACCAAAGACCCCTTCAAGGCGATGTTCATGATATCGTAGCTGGAAAGTTTGAAACTGCGGGTCACGCCAGTCTCAGTCTTTGCCTTGATGGTGAACTTCACCTTCGACACGATGCGGCTCAATCGGATGTCTTTATTGTCTTCGGTGATGTCTCCCTTGTCGGTGATGGTGACAGGATTGCCTTCATTCACAGCACCACTCATCAGAAAGGCACTGGAAATCTGGATAGAATTGACGTTGTTCCTTACGAACGGCAAGGCTTTCAGCTTGTCGAGCGTAAAGCTGGCATATTCTCCTGCTTGCGCCTTGTCCTCAGCCAATCCGATGGGCAGTTTTCCGTCCTCTATGCCATTGCTTGTGGTTACAGGATAGAGGCCTGTATAGATATTGGCCACGGCATAGATGTAGCTGGCTCCAGCCTTGGTCTTGATGTCAGTGATGTCTGCCTTCTGGGAACTGCTGGTGTTCTGGTTCAATTTGCTGGCATCCGTTATTTCCTTGAATCCTTTCAGATTTCCGTTGCCGTCAAAGATATAGATGTAAAGATTGTCCAGCTTTCGTTCCTCAGCGTCTGTGGCACGGCTGCTGACGGTGATTTCGCGGGGGGATACATCGCTGTAGCTTAGGGTGAGAGTTACGTTCTCACCCTCCACAGCATTATTGGGAGAGAATGTCTCCTCCGAGCATGCGCACATCAAGGAGAGCGCAATGCCCAACAAGAGATATGTATATGCCTTTATTGTCTTCATACTGTTTTTTCTTTAAGTATTCCTACTAATCGAATGTAATGTTTGTGGCATTCTTTTCGTTCCAGTCGGCCACATAGTACTTCAGGCTGAGAGTAACTTCCTTTGAGCCTTCGAGGAAATAGCCATACACCAACATATCGTAGTTGCGATAGGCTTCGGTGTCGATAGTGAAAG
>CAVGLH010000143.1:0-6011 GCA_963630065.1 Bacteroides fragilis
CTTGCGGTAGCGGCCCTTCTTGATTTCGGTGTCGCCGAGCCTTCTCGCCTTGTTGATTTCATATTCCGAATAGCTACCCTCGAAGAAGAACACCTCGCCGTTGCCCTCGAAGGCAAGGATGTGGGTACAGATGCGGTCGAGGAACCAGCGGTCGTGGCTGATTACCACGGCACAGCCGGCGAAAGCCTCCAAACCTTCCTCCAGGGCGCGGAGCGTGTTCACGTCGATGTCGTTGGTAGGCTCGTCGAGCAGCAGCACGTTGCCTTCCTGCTTCAGGGCGAGGGCGAGCTGCAGGCGGTTGCGCTCACCACCCGAAAGCACGCTGCAGAGCTTGCTCTGGTCGGTGCCCGAGAAGTTGAAGCGCGAGATGTAGGCACGGGCGTTCACGTCCCTGCCACCCATGCGCAGCGTCTCGTTGCCCTGCGAGATTACCTCGTATACAGTCTTCTTGGGGTCGATGTCCTTGTGCTGCTGGTCTACGTAGGCCAGTTTCACAGTCTCGCCCACCTCGAAGGTGCCGCCGTCGGCCTGTTCCAGGCCCATGATGAGACGGAAGAGTGTGGTCTTGCCGGCTCCGTTGGGCCCGATGACACCCACGATGCCGTTAGGGGGAAGCATGAAGTTGAGGTCGTTGAAGAGCACTTTTTCGCCGAATGCCTTCTTCACGTGCTGCGCCTCTATCACCTTGTTGCCCAGGCGAGGACCGTTGGGGATGAAGATTTCCAGCTTCTCCTCGCGCTCCTTCTGCTCCTGGTTGAGCATCTGCTCGTAACTGTTCAGACGGGCCTTGCCCTTGGCCTGACGGGCCTTCGGAGCCATGCGCACCCATTCCAGCTCCCTTTCCAATGTCTTGCGGCGCTTGGAGGCCGTCTTCTCCTCCTGTATCATGCGCTTGGTCTTCTGGTCGAGCCAAGAGGAGTAGTTGCCCTTCCAGGGGATGCCCTCGCCGCGGTCGAGTTCGAGAATCCACTCGCTCACGTCGTCGAGGAAGTAGCGGTCGTGGGTCACGGCGATGACGGTTCCCTCATACTGCTGCAGGTGCTGCTCCAGCCAGTCGATGCTCTCGGCGTCCAGGTGGTTGGTAGGCTCGTCGAGGAGCAGCACGTCGGGCTTCTGCAGGAGCAGTCGGCACAATGCCACACGGCGGCGCTCACCACCCGAGAGGTTGGTTACGGGCCAGTCGCCCGGCGGACAATGCAAGGCATCCATCGCACGCTCCAGCTTGGAGTCGATGTTCCAGGCGTCGGTGGCGTCGATGATGTCCTGCACCTCGGCCTGTCGCTGCATCAGCTTGTCCATCTTGTCGGGGTCGCCGTAGTATTCCTCCATGCCGAACTTATTGTTGATGTCCTCATATTCGGCGAGGGCGTCGTATACTTTCTGCACGCCCTCCATCACGTTTTCCTTCACGGTCTTGTTCTCGTCGAGCGGCGGGTCTTGCGGCAGGTAGCCCACGGAGTAGCCCGGGCTCCACACCACCTCGCCCTGTGTGGGCTGTTCCAGTCCGGCGATGATTTTCATCAGCGTAGACTTACCTGCGCCGTTCAGTCCGATGATGCCAATCTTGGCTCCGTAGAAGAACGAGAGGTAGATGTTCTTCAGAATCTGTTTTTGGTTTTGTGGGATGATTTTCGAAACCCCCACCATCGAGAAGATGATTTTCTTGTCGTCAACTGTTGCCATATTCATTAATGTGTTTGAATGATTTCTTGAGTCTGCTTCCGGGGTGGAAAGCAGGAATTGCTGCAAAGATAGTGAAAAGTTTTGAATATTCGCCTTTCTTTCCGGGAAAAGTTGTATTTTTGCATCATTATCTGGGGAGAGCTGATGGCTTTGTCCCTTTATTGACGGTTTAAAACTTTATGGTATGAACGAAAATTATATCGACCTCGTCATCCGCCTTTCTTTCGCTCTCGTGTTGGGAGGAGCGATAGGCATCGAGCGCATGTACCGCGCCAAGGACGCCGGCTTCCGCACCCATTTCCTCGTGGCCTTGGGCAGCGCCCTCTTCTGCATCGTGTCGCAATACGGATTCGGCGTGGAGCCGAAGGACTCGTCGCGCGTGGCGGCGCAGGTGGTGTCGGGCATCGGATTTCTGGGTGCCGGCACCATCATCTTCCAGAAGAACATGGTGCGCGGACTCACCACGGCAGCCGGCTTGTGGGTGACGGCAGCCATCGGACTGGCCTGCGGCACGGGCATGTATATGGCGGCAGGACTTACCACGCTGATGATGCTGCTGGGCTTGGAGGTAATCAATTACCTGCTTCCACAGCTGGGGGCCACCATCATCACCCTCTCTTTCACGGCCCCCTCGCGCGACAGCGTGAAGGAGTTTCTCAAGATGCTGAAGCGCGACGGGATGGAGGTGCATACCTACGAGCTGAAAGACCGCCTCACCTCGAAGGGCGATTTCCTGGACATCAACATGGAGGTCAAGGTCAAGCGAGGTTTCCATACCTTGCGGATTCTCGACTTCATGAATGACTTTTCGGATGTCACCATCTCCACGACGGAATGATGGCGGGGGTGTCTCCCCATGATGTGCATAAAAAAAGGGCGTATCCACTTTCCTGCCTTTCCTGGCAGAAGTGAATACGCCCTTGCTCATTTTACCCTTTTGCGGATTCTTTATTCAAGGCCTACGCCACCGTCGTCGCCAGAACCGCCGCCAGAAGCAGTGCCGCCTGATGAGGTCTCGCCGCCTGATGAGGTTTCGCCGCCACTAGGAGTGGTATCGGCTGAAGAACCGCCGCCTTCCTGCTCCTCCTTGCCCTCGGTCTTCAAGTCGCCTACGTAGACGGAGTTGCTCACGCTGTTGTTCTGCACCGATGCGAAGGCGATGTAGCAGGAGAGCTGGTCGCCCAGCCAGTCGGACGGCAGCTTCAGCTTGGCCTCGCAGTCCACTCGGCTTGCATCCTCGGTGGTGAAGATGGCCTCGCCCTTGGTGAAGTTGTAGATGAGCGGCATGGCGAAGTCGTCGATGTTGGCGTGGCTCTCGTCTGAGTTGTCTTCCCAGGCGAAGGTGGCCACGTTGTCGGCCAGCTTCACGGTGCAGAACCTGCCGGGCATCAGCGAACCGCTGCTCACCAACACCTTGCCGGGGTCGATGCTGAAGTCGGGGTAGCTGCCCGTCATGCAGTTGCGCACGGTGTGGCTCATGGCTGCGTTGGTGGCAGTCTGCTGCTGGGTGTAGTTGCGGAAGCCCACCTGCAGGTAGGTCGTCATCACCTTCACAAACTTCTGTGCCATGCCAAACTTGATGCGCTGTGCCATCTGCTTCTCGGTGCGAGGGTTCTTGATGCTCTGCGCCTTGCCTCTCATGTAGGCCAGGCCCTTCCAGCTGCCGCCAATCACAGTCCCTACGGTTCCGTTGAATCCGCCAAGGATACCTTGCTTAATCTTTCCCATAATCTTGATCCTTTCTTTTTAATGGGTTGTACAATAAATTAATGAATTCAAGTTTCGGATGTGGGGAAGTTAGAGAAGTTAAAGAAGTTAGAGAGAAGTTAAGGGACATTGGCCTTTCTCTCTTGGGGGCGAATACTCAGCAACAAGACTGTTGTCCCGAACTTCCCGAACTCTCGCAGAGAGTGATAACTTCTCTTAACTCCCCTTGACTTCCCTTTTTTCTGAACTTCCGAAAGTTGAATTAAAGAACACTATGTGGGCCCTTCTCCCTTCCTCCTCCTTTGCCCCAGGAAACAGGGTTTCTCGGAGTTGGTACGGACTTGGTACGGAGTTGGTACGGAGCAGGTACGGAGAACGTGCCTTTTTCCTTTCCACGTTACAAAGATACCACTTTTTCCGCACCTCTCCAAGCATCGGTAGAAGGCTGCGCAGACTTGCGCTTGTTTGCGTAGCAGGGGGGCTTACTGCCGGCTGTTTTCCTCCTTGTTTTCAGAGGGTTTCACCTTTTCGTACTCTCCCGGTTTGGTTCTCTTGCAGATGTGGAAACGGGTCACGAAATAGCCCAGGTACTTGCCGATGGTCTTCGGCACCATGTTCAGCTTCTGCGCCATAGCCAGTGCCTGCTGGGTGGTGAAGTGGTCGGGCAGTGCCTTGAAGAGCTTGCGCTGCAGGTCGGAGAGTTTGGCGGTTGCCTCAGGCTCCGTCTCCTGCTTGGGCATCAGGTTGCTGAAGATGAGGGCGGAATGCTCTATCAGCGTGTTGGCGATGATGATGGCGGCCTCGAAGTCGTCGTCGGTGCATACGATGGCCGGGGGCAGGGTGGTGGCACCCTCCAGACGGCTGATGCTCAGCACCATGGCTATGCGGAAGCAGCTCAGTCCCATGCGCAGCACGTTGGCATCGAAGTTCTCTCCCATCATGCTGCCATATTCCCTGTAGAGCTTGTCGAAGAAGTCGTTGAACCCGTCTTGCTGCTTCTCCGTCAGCACGAACTCCACGCCCTTCTTGCCGGCTTGCCTCAGGAGTTGGTGGATTGCGTAGACGCGCTTTCCGATGGCTTCCATCGCCTCGTCGATGGTCTGCTCCTTCTTGGCGAACACGTTGCGCCATTTGTTCTCCCGCCTCATGAGCATGAAGATGATGCGCGAGAAGAGGCCGTCTTCGCAGGAGGGCACGAGGTTGGTTACCTGTCCCAGTGTGCCCGTGAGGAACACCGACCACTTGGGCAGCCGGATGCGCACGTGCTCCTTGTCGGTGCGGCGGGTGTAGGAGATGCACTCGTGGTGGAAGCCCTTGCGCAGGCCGTCGCTGAAGTTGCCGTAGTCGCTCTTCAGGGCGAAGGCGAGCGAGTCGGCCTCCGTCTCGAAGGTGATGCCCTCGCCGTTGTTGTCGGCAAGCGCCTGGTAGATGGCTGTCGACGAGCTGTTGGCCGAGATGAGGAGCGAGCGGTAGGGCGGCTCTTTCTCCATGGGGTAGCCCACCTCCTTGTTCTTGCTGGCCTTCAGCTCCGCCATGCGCTGCTTGAATTCCTCCATCTCGCGCTCGTTGCTCTCCCTGATTTCCTGCTCTATGAGGTCCACCAGCTTGAGGCAGGCGGAGACGATGCCCTTGTTGCTGGCAGGCGGTGCCACGAGGAAGAAGTAGAGGTTGGCGAACACGAGGCGGTTGTCATAGTTTGCCCACACTTCGGGGAAGCAGCCGCTGAGCAGTGCCAGCGAGGCGAAGATGAGCATGTCCTTCTGCTGCGCGGTGATTCCCAGCGAGGCGATGTCCTGGAATATCTTGGAGAGCTTGCCTGCCACCTTGGGCGAAAAGAGGTTCAGTGCCACCACTGCCGTCTCGATGCCCGGTGTGCCGCTTTCCCCCGTATGCCCCACTTCCCCCACTGGGGCATTGGGGGCATTTGGGGTGAGATAAGGGGCGGTGTGGTTGCACTCCTCCTCGGTCAGCATGCTGATGCTGATGCCTGCGTCCTTGGCATACTTGTAGAAGGAGGCGATGGTGATGCCCTCCTTGCCGCCGCTCTGCAGCCGTTTCAGACAGTCATCATACAGTTTGTCACACTCCTTGTGGTTGTAACTATGGTGGAACTGGCTGATGTCATGGAACAGCGTCCTTCCTCCTTCTCCCGTCACGAGGGTAAAACCGAAGCAGATGTTGAGCCACTGCTTGTAGTCGCCGGTGATATCTACCCCTGCCTCTATGACGCGCTGTGCCACGATGCGCACCTTGTCTTCTTCACTCAAACTGGTATATGCCTTTACTTTCGAATTTGTCTTTTTCATATTTCTTTAAATTTTAAATTTTTCAATTTGTTTTCTGATTCGCCCTCGCTATATAGTAACTAAAAAATGTTGATGGGATATACTCGTGTCACATCTCGCTTGAGTGGTACAGCGGGGGCGCTGTACCTCCTACAGTTACCCATGCTTGCCTATCATAGGAGGTACGGCGCCCTCGCCGTACCACACTCAAGCAAGAAAACAATTCGTCCTCGCCGTACCATTCAAGCTTTTTAATTATTACTTAGTAGGGGCAGACCAGCGGGTTTACATAGCAGAAGATGTCGTGGGGCAGGAAGCAGCCCCGGCTCACGTTCT
>CAVGLH010000144.1:0-5993 GCA_963630065.1 Bacteroides fragilis
TACAGCGAGGGCGCTGTACCTCCTACAGTTACCCCTCTTTGCCAGAAAAGGCAATTATAGGAGGTACGGCGCCCCCGCCGTACCACTCAGGCAAGGAATAGTTTCTTCGCCCCCTGAGAAACGTACCAACTTATTTTTTTTATTATTACTTGCTTTAATATTCAGCGTAAACCTTTACAGAAAAGAAACTTTTTGGTTTTAGCTTTTTTTACACAATATAATCGGATGTATTCCAAAGAATTTGTGTACTTTTGCAAAGTCTATATAGCAAATCGACAAACAAATTATAAAAAATATAAAAACAATGGATTTATTACAGCAAATCGTAGCTCGCGCAAAAGCTGACAAGCAGCGCATCGTGCTCCCTGAAGCAGAAGAGGAGCGTACTTTGAAAGCAGCCGACAAAGTATTGGCTGATGACCTCGCAGACATCATCCTCATCGGTAACCCTGCCAACATTAAGAACCTCGCCGCTGAGTGGGGACTTAACAACATCGACAAGGCTACTATTGTTGACCCACAAAACAATCCTAAGACGGAGGAGTATGCCGAGAAGCTCGCTGAACTTCGCAAAAAGAAGGGCATGACCGTGGAGCAGGCTCGCGAGCTCGTGACCAAGAACAATCTCTATCTCGGTTGTATGATCATCAAGACCGAAGGTGCAGACGGACAGATTTCCGGCGCATTGAGCACTACTGGTGACACGCTTCGTCCTGCCCTCCAGATTATCAAGTGTACTCCGGGCATCACTTGCGTGAGCGGTGCCATGTTGCTCATCACCGACCAGAAGCAGTACGGCAAGGACGGTGTTGTCGTAATGGGCGACGTTGCTGTAACTCCTAACCCTACAGCCGACCAGTTGGCTCAGATTGCTTACACTACATCTCAGACGGCCAAGTCTGTGGCTGGCATCGACGAGCCAAACGTGGCAATGTTGAGCTTCTCTACCAAGGGTAGCGCCAAGGATGCCATCGACAAGGAGACTGGCAAGAGCGTATATATTATAGATAAGGTAAAGGATGCCGTGGCCATTGCCAAGGAGAAGTTCCCTGAGCTTCATCTCGACGGCGAGCTCCAGGCCGATGCAGCCCTCGTTCCTTCGGTAGCTGCCAAGAAAGCTCCTGGTTCTGACGTGGCTGGTAAGGCAAATGTATTGGTAGTTCCTAACCTTGAAGTTGGTAACATCGGCTACAAACTCGTACAGCGTCTCGGTGGTGCCATTGCCATCGGTCCTATCCTCCAGGGCATCGCCCGCCCGGTGAACGACCTTTCACGTGGTTGCTCCGTAGATGACATCTATTATATGGTAGCCATCACAGCTTGCCAGGCACAGGATGCCAAGAAGGCGTAATTCAACATTTAACATTCAACATTTAACATTAGAAAAATGAAGGTTTTAGTATTGAACTGTGGCAGTTCGTCTATCAAGTACAAGTTATATAATATGGACGATGAGTCGGTATTGGCTCAGGGTGGTGTAGAGCGTATCGGTCTCGACAACGCATTCATCAAGGTGAAGTTGCCCAACGGCGAGAAGAAGCAGATCATGCACGACATGCCCGACCACAAGGAGGGTGTGAACTTCGTGTTCAAGTGCTTGCTCGACCCGGAGATTGGTGCCATCAAGGACTTGAAGGAAATCGACGCCGTAGGTCACCGTGTCGTTCAGGGTGGTGACAAGTACAAGGAGAGTGTCATCGTTGACAAGAGCGTGGAGGATGGTATCGAGGAACTTTGCGACCTCGCACCTGTTCACAATGCCGGTCACCTGAAGGGTCTTCGTGCTGTTGACGCTCTGATGCCGGGCACTCCTCAGGTTTGCGTGTTCGATAATGCTTTTCATAGCACTATGCCCGACTACGCTTACCTCTATGCCATTCCTTACGAGTTGTATGAGAAGTATCACGTGCGCCGCTATGGTTTCCACGGAACATCACATCGTTATGTTTCCAAGCGAGTTTGCGAGATTCTCGGTCTCGACCAGAACAACTCCAAGGTCATTACTTGTCACGTAGGCAATGGCGGTTCTGTTGCTGCTGTACTGAACGGCAAGGTAATGGATACCTCCATGGGCTTGACTCCATTGGCAGGTTTGATGATGGGTTCCCGTTGCGGTGACATCGATGCTTCTGCCGTTACTTACCTGATGGAGAAACTGAACATGAAGCCACAGGAGATGGCAGATTACCTGAACAAGAAGAGCGGTGTGCTCGGCATTACAGGCATCTCTTCTGATATGCGCGACATCGAGAAGGCTGCCAACGAGGGCAACGAGAAGGCCCAGTTGGCTCTCCGCATGTACGAGTATCGCATCAAGAAGTACATCGGCGCCTATGCTGCTGCCATGGGCGGCGTTGATGCTATCGTCTTCACAGCCGGTGTGGGCGAGAACCAGACCGACCTCCGCGAGGATTCTTGCAAGGGCTTGGAGTTCTTGGGTGTCAAGATCAACAAGGAGGTGAACGACAAGATTCACGGCGAGGAGGCCATCATCTCTACCGACGACAGCAAGGTGAAGGTAGTGGTTGTTCCTACCGACGAGGAAATTGTCATTGCTCGCGACACCAAGGAATTGGTGGAGAAGAAGTAATTCAATAAAGATATGAGTTAAGGAGTTAGGGGAGTAAAGTCCATAACTCCTTAATTCCTTTTTTAAAAAAGGATATTATCATGAGGACAAAGATTGTTACTTTCGGGGAAATATTGCTTAGGATTTCTAAGCCTGGTTATCAACGCTTGTCGCAAGGTCGACGCATGGAGGGCAACTATGGCGGCAGTGAGGCAAATGCTGCGGTGTCCTTAGCTTGTTTGGGCGACAATGTGGAATATGTCACCCGGGTGCCCTATGGTGAGTTGGGCGAGGCTGCGTTGATGCACTTGCGGGAGTACGGTCTGAATGTTTCTCATGTGGTGCGTGGTGGCGACCGCTTGGGTACTTACTATTTTGAGGAAGCCGTGGCCATGCGCAACTCGCGCGTCATCTACGACCGCAAGAATTCCTCTTTCTATACATTGAAGCGAGGGATGGTGAAATGGGAAAAGGTGTTGGCTGATGCCGCCGTGTTCCATTGCTCGGGCATCACTTGCGCCATCAGCCGCGATGCGATGGAGTCGACGATGGATGCCATCAAACTCGCCGTTGCCGATGGCTTGACCATCGCCTGCGACATCAATTACCGCAAGAATCTTTGGGGCTATGGTTTGGAGCCACACGATGTGCTCTTCCAGATGATGCAATATAGCGACATCATCTTTGGCGACCAAAACGAGTGGGAGGTGGCGAGTGGCGTTCCTCATATTCCTTTCGAGGCATTGGATGAGAACTATGAGATTGACAAGGAAGCTTATTGGGATTACTTCCGCAAGATGCATAAGTTCTTCCCCAAGTGCAAGAAGATGGTGATGGCGGTGCGCAACCAGATAGCCAGCAGCCATCATACCCTCAGCGGCTTGCTCTATGATGCTGTGGAAGACAAGCTCTATACCACTAGAATCTACGACATTCAGCCTGTCGTCGACCCGATGGGCGTGGGCGATGCCTTTGTCGCCGCCTATATCCATGCTCATCAGAAATGGGGCGATGAGAACCAGTATTGCCTCGATTTCTCCCTCTCTGCAAGTGCCATCAAGAACACGATACCGGGCGATCAAAATTTGGTGTCGGAAGAAGAAATCCTCTCCAATATGACTTCTTCGGGAGGAAGAATACAGCGTTGAGAGTGCAATAAGGGTAGCTTGGTCGGCTATCCTTATGGTTTTGTTATATTCCTTCGTTTTTAGACTTATTTTTATGCGTGCAAAAATCTATCCCATTGATTACCAGTGTTGTCTGGTTTTCTCGGAAAACGTGTTTTTAGACCTGCTTTAGACTTCAGTATGAAAATAATGTTGTACTTTTGCAATCAAAAAGTATATATAGTTATATGAGAAGAACAGCATTATACGTAATCTTGGTATTTGTGATGGCGTCAGTCTTAGCTTCCTGCTATCAAAGTCATAAGAAGGAGTTGACTATGGCTTATATGTTGGCAGAGTCTAATCCTGATAGTGCCTTGGCGTTTTTGAACCATATAGACCAGGGGAAACTTTCTGAGGAGGCGATGGCGAAATATGCCCTCACTTACTATATGGCACAGGACAAGTCGGGCTTGGATGTGGACAATGACTCCTTGATTCGTATAGCGTATGACTGGTACGGGGAACACCAAGAAGATTCGCTATATGCCCCTTCCTTATATTATATGGGGAAATACTTCTTGTTGAATGATAGCATGGAGCAGGCAAAGGCTTGTTTGGAAAAGGCGTGTTCTATCTCGGACGGCCTTCATAACATGAACCTCAAATGCTTGGCATTGGATAAGTTGATTGAGGTCGAAGAACAGTTGGCACCCGATAAGGCTTTGAAATATGCAAAAACGTTGGTGAAGATGTATGATTCGATGCCAAATGTTACTATATATAATAAGGTGGCAGCGCATTTGAGATTAGGTGAGAACTATTTTTATGTTGATAGTTTGAAGCTAGCTTTAGAAGAAGAGAAAAAAGCATATAGGTTGGCGATGTATGCAAACGATAATCATTTGTTGTCAAGCGTAAAACAAAATTTAGCTAGTACATTTGAAGTGATGGGAGAAAAGGATAGTTGTTTGTTTTATGCTCAACAAGCTTATGGGTTACAAGGTGCAAGTCGTTTTTCTTGTCTGCTAAATCTAGTCTCGGCTTATATTGCGGTAGATTCTATAACACAAGCTTTTGCTTTATTGGAACAAGCTACTCCTAAAACTGCAGAAGATCATTACTCGATATTTTACATGCAAAGTAAAGCGGCAATGAAAGCACAAGATTATAGGATGGCTAAGATTTTTGGAGATTCAGCATGTTCTTGTATGCAAGAAATGTATCGTACTGCATTAAAAGCCAAGATTTCCTATTATGCTTCTTTTTTGAAGAAAGAAAGCGAAAGAGCAAAAATGCAAGGAAAGGCAGAAATGCAGCGATGGGTATTCGGATTGGTAGTACTTTTGGGCTTGATACTTATTTCTTTTGTTTTGTATGCTTATTGGTCGTATCGAAAACTGTCATTAGCTCGCATAGCTCATGAACAGGAAATATTTAGCCAAAAGCAGCAAATGATGGAGAAACTGCACCAAGAAGAGCTCTCGCATAGGGATGTACAATTGAAAGTAATGCGTAACTATTTGCTAAAGAAGATAGAGGTTGTTGAAAAATTAAATTCGAGTGTTCCCAATGAGCGTAAACATATAGTGCTTTCCGATAATGATTGGACAGAGCTAGAAGTATTCTTGGATAGTGTGGAGGATTTGTTCGTGTCTAGACTAAGACAAAAATACCCAAATTTGTCTAAAGCAGATTTGCGATTAATGATGCTACTACGTTTAAAGCTATCACAAAAGACTTTAGCATCTATCTATTGTGTTAGTGAGAAGGCAATCAAACAGAAGTTGTTCTTGTACAAGGATAAGGTAGGCATTAAAAATGAGCATTTTTCGCTTCGTAATTACATAGAGAACTTCTAAAAATAGGGGCTACATAGTGCTTTTTAGACCTTTTAAATCTGGGGGGGTAATTATAAGTGCTTATTTTTTAGGATTATATGTGATTTTCGTGATGATATAGAAATAGACCTACTTTGTTTGGATGGAGTCGGAAAACTATGTAATTTTGCAGCCGAGATTCAATAACATCTAAAAGGTAAGATTATGAGGAAGATGAAAATGTATATTTCGTTTCTGCTGTTTCTGCTTGTCACTTCTAATCAAGTAAAATTACGCGGACATTTGAATTCTGATGGCGACATAGTTTGGAAAGAAAGGCCTATTTTTTCTGACTATGACTTGTTTGACGAGAAATGCGTTTGTAATAATTGTCATTATTATCCGTTATGTTATTGTGGATGTCCGATATTGCGAGAAGAGCGAATAATAGAAAACAACGGCAAAATACCTTGTGGTCATCAAGGACAATATGTATTG
>CAVGLH010000145.1:0-5962 GCA_963630065.1 Bacteroides fragilis
CGAACCGCTCTACACGGTTTTGCAGACCGTTACCTAACCGCTCGGTTAAGACACCTTGTTTTAAGCATTTTTTCTTTTCCTGACAAGTTGTCGAGTAAACTATTTCTTAAATGCGGTTGCAAAGGTACGAAGTTTTTTTCATTCCGCCAAATTTTTTCGCATTTTTTTTGAGAAATCTTGCAATTTTCATAAAAAGCGCAGCCTGAGCATCGGAAATCCTTGCATTCTCTGGTTTTTCGCCATGCCTTATGCATACGAAAGGCGGCATACAGAATGCATGCCGCCAATATGATAGTGATAATGATGTACTGAATCATTAGCCCACTGCGTTATAACCGTTGGTAGAGTTCTTGCGCATGATGTCTTGGATATTCATTTCCTTGAATCCCTCGGCTCTGCGCTGTTCTTCCAGCTCTTCCTCCTCTTCCAAGTCCTTCTCTGAGCGGGTGAAGGTGAAGGCCTTGTACTTGAACTCTGCGATGGCCCATCCCACGAGTGCCACCACAATCAATGCTATAAATCCTACTAATGCGTTCATATTTATTTAAAACTTAAAATCCTTAAACTTTCTCAGCTTCTTTTAATAGTCTTCGTCCACCACGTCTTCTGCGTCGTCAAGCCCCAAGTCCTCGGGGTCTTCGAAGGTGGTGCGGTAACTTTCCTCCGTGAGCTTGTCGTCGTCGAAGGCATCATCGTCCTCGTCGGGGTCGTTGTAGTGATCCTCAATTTCGGGTGCGTCCTCGTCGTCATCCTCCTCGTCGCCTTCTCCGTCGTAGTCGAGCAGGGAATCCTTGCGCTCCTCCTCGTCCTCGTCGGGGAACTGCATCTTCACCTTTTCCATTTGTGGTTTCTCCTTGGCGAAGATGGCTTCCACCCAAGTGCCCTTAGGCACCACGAGCACCTCATAGTCGTCGGCGAGCTTTTTCTCGTAGAGTCCCCCCGGTTTCTTCAGTCTGTCTTTGGGAAGGGTGGTGGTGCTGATGTCGAAACCGCTCTCGATGATATCTTGTATGCTCTGTGGCAGACTCTCCCAGCCGCCGCCGAAGTTGCGCTCCAACACTTCTACCAGCTTGGTGGCGGTGATGTGGCGGATGTTCTCGTAAGTGAGGTCGGTCACTCGCATGATGGGGCGCTTCTTGATGGCATACTTCTCGTTCTTGTCGTCAATGCGCAGTGTGCCCACCTTGAAACCTCTGGCGTTCAATTTGTCGATAACCTCTATGCGGTCCACGGTCACTGGTTCCACCTCGAAGGCACTACGGATGATGCCGAGGTATTTGCGCTGGTTGTCCTTGAGGTCGTTGTCCTTCTCGGCAGCTTCCCAAAGGCGGAAGACGTCGTTCTCCTGCAAGTCCCATACGGCGCTCTTCGTGAGCTTTTTCAGTGTTACTACTTTGTCTTTTTTCATTGTCATTGATATTTTGAATGCAAAATTAAGTACTTCTTTTCTAATATCCAAATTTTCCGTGTCTTTTTTTATGTTTTTGCCCGCTTTTTTTTCAAGGTTCATTTTTTTTCATTACCTTTGCATTGTTATGGAAGTGGCGGCATCGCTTGCTGCACGGAAAATATGACAGTTAGAGCCATATATTATATATAAAAATGTGTATAGAATAGAAAAGAAGAAACAATGAGCGAACCATTAGCCGAAAGAATGAGACCTCGCACGCTTGCCGACTATGTTGGCCAGAAGCATCTCGTGGGCGAGGGGGCCGTGCTGCGCAAGATGATAGAGGCGGGGCGTATATCCTCCTTTATTCTCTGGGGGCCGCCTGGTGTGGGCAAGACCACTCTGGCGCGCATCGTGGCGCAGACTCTCAAGGTGCCCTTCTTCACCCTCTCAGCCGTGACCAGCGGTGTGAAAGACGTGCGCGAAGTGATAGAGAAGGCCCGGGGCAGCCGTTTTTTTGACTCTGCCTCGCCCATATTGTTTATAGACGAGATTCATCGTTTTTCCAAGAGTCAGCAGGATTCTCTCCTGGGGGCCGTGGAGAAGGGGATTGTCACGCTCATCGGTGCCACTACCGAAAATCCCTCCTTCGAGGTGATACGTCCCTTGTTGTCGCGATGCCAGGTATACACGCTCAAGCCTTTGGATAAGAACGACTTGGAACATCTGCTGCACCGTGCAGTGACGGAAGACGTGGAACTGCACCAGAGGAAGATTGAACTGCGGGAGACGCAAGCGATGATGCGCTACAGTGGCGGCGACGCTCGCAAGCTGCTCAATATTCTCGAACTGGTTGTAGAGTCGGCGGGGCAGGGCGATGTCGTCGTCACCGACAGGCTGGTGGAGGAACAGCTCCAGGAGAATCCCCTGGCCTATGACAAGCAGGGCGACATGCACTACGACATCATCTCCGCCTTCATCAAGAGTATCCGTGGTAGCGACCCCGATGCGGCTCTCTACTGGATGGCGCGTATGATAGAGGGTGGGGAAGACCCTCAGTTCATTGCCCGTAGGGTGGTGATAAGTGCCAGCGAGGATGTGGGGTTGGCCAATCCCAATGCTCTTCTGCTGGCCAACGCCGCCTTCGACACGGTGATGAAAATCGGGTGGCCCGAGGCGCGTATAGCTCTGGCCGAGGCGGTGGTCTATTTGGCTGCCAGCCCCAAGAGCAACAGTGCTTACCTGGGCATCGATGCCGCGCTGGCCAAGGTGCGGGAGACGGGCAATCTGCCCGTGCCGCTCCACATCCGCAATGCCCCCACCAAGCTGATGGCGGAGCTGGGCTATCATGACGGCTACAAGTATCCCCACGACTATCCGGGACATTTCACCCCTCAGCAGTATCTGCCCGACACGCTGAAGGATGCCCGCTTCTGGCAGGCTCAGCATTCGCCCTCCGAAGAGCGCCTGTATCAGTGGATGCTGGCATGCTGGGGCGATAGATTTAAATAATGGAGTAAAAATATTGACAGATAGTTTTTTCAGAAATGATATGTTGACGATAGAACAAGATACAGAATTTGTGATCACGATGCAGCGTGTCATCGAATTTATCGGAACCTTTGCATTTGCCCTCTCGGGCATTCGCCTTGCCGCCAGCAAACACTATGACTGGCTGGGCGGCTTTGTTTGCGGCGTGGCCGTTGCCATCGGCGGCGGCACGATACGCGACGTGTGCCTTGGCCTGCATCCCTTCTGGATGCTCAGCCCCATCTATCTCCTTTGTACATTGTTGGCCCAGGCGGTGGTTATTGTGGGCCACAATTATCTGGGCCGTCTCGACAGAACATGGTTTTTGTTTGATACGCTGGGCTTGGCACTGTTTAATATTGCCGGCATCCAGAAGACCATCGACTGCGGTTTCCCCTTTTGGGTGGCCATTATCATGGGTTGCATCACGGGTGCTGCGGGCGGCGTGATCAGAGACGTGCTTCTCAATGAAGAACCCGTTATCTTCCACAAGGAGATTTATGCCATGGCCTGCATCGCCGGAGGCTTGGTCTATTGGCTGCTCTGGTATCTGCATGCCGGTCTCTATGCGACTGTGGCGGCTGCGTTCCTCGTGGTGTGTGTCATCCGTCTGCTCGCCGTGAAATACCACATTTCCCTGCCCAAGCTCAGAGACGAGGAGTAGCATGCCCAACCCAACAGTCAGCACTTCACATTCAATACTTAACACTTAAAATAACTTGATGAAAAAAATCCTGATGTTTGTCGTGGCGATGATTCTGTTGTCGGCCCCGACGATTAGTGCCCAGGTGAAACGCGAATTCCGTGGTGCCTGGATTCAATGTGTCAACGGACAGTATCTGGGCAAGACGACCCAGCAAATTCAGCAAATGCTCACCAGGCAGCTCGACGAGCTGCAGAAGGACGGAGTCAATGCCATCATCTTTCAGGTGAGGGCAGAGTGCGATGCCCTCTACGATAGCAAGATGGAGCCCTGGAGCAAGTTTCTCACGGGGCAGCAGGGCAAGGCCCCCAGTCCCTACTGGGATCCCTTGCAGTGGATGATAGAACAGTGCCACAGCCGGGGCATGGAACTTCATGCCTGGATCAATCCCTTCCGCGCCCGGCACAGTGTTACGGCCAGGGAGCAGCTCTCGCCCCGCAGCATTGTCAAGCGCCGCCCCGACCTTTGCTTCGACTATGGCAAGTTCACCCTTCTCAATCCTGCGCTGCGGGAGGCCGCCGATTATATCTGTCGGGTTGCCGCCGACATTGTGGGCCGCTACGACATCGACGGCTTCCATATCGACGACTATTTTTACCCCTATCCCGAGGCCGGCTGTCAGATTCCCGACGAGGCTCTCTATAGGCAGCAACCGCGCGGGATGCGCACCATCGGCGACTGGAGGCGCGACAACGTGAGCCGTTTCGTGAAACTGTTGGGCGAGACCGTACATTGTGTGAAGCCATGGGTAAAGTTTGGCGTGTCTCCCTTTGGCATTTACCGCAACAAGCGCAACGACCCCAACGGTTCCCCGACCAATGGCCTGCAAAACTACGACGACCTCTATGCCGACGTGCTCTTGTGGGTGAACAATGGATGGGTAGACTACTGTGTGCCGCAGCTTTATTGGGAGATAGGCAACCGTGCCGCCGACTATAAGACTCTCATCCAGTGGTGGAACCGCAATGCAGCCAATCGTCCCTTGTATATAGGTGAAGACATCCAGCGCACGGCCAAGCATCCAGACCCTTCCAATCCCCGTAGTCACCAGTTGCCCGCCAAGCACCGCCTCCACCAACAGATGCCCAATGTGCAGGGCACTGTGCTTTGGTATGCCCAGACGGCCGCCGAGAATGTGGGCAATATAGGCCACACGCTGCGTGATTACTACTGGAAGTATCCGGCCCTTCCGCCCCTCATGCCCTTCCTCGACGACAAGGCACCTGGAAAGGTGAAGAGCCTCAAGCTCTCATGGACAGAGGACGGCCCCATGCTCAAGTGGAAGGCTCCCAGGTTCTCGCGCAAGAAATGGGGCGACGAGGCCACCCGTTTCGCCGTATACCGTTTTGAAAACGGAGCCAAGATAGACCTCTCCGATGTCACAGCCTTGCAGCAAGTTACCTATTCTACCACCTGCAAGCTGGCTTACGACAAGGGCAAGAAGTATGTCTATGTAGTCACCACCCTCGATAGAGTGGGCAATGAGAGTAAGGGCAAGAAGGTGAAGGTGAGCTGGTAGGGGGAAGCCGCATTTTCATATACCCTACAGCCTGGTCATGTGGTAGCCCAAGGCTTTCAGCTCGATGGCTGCCCCCATGAGATACATCTGGTGCAGGGCGGCGATGAAGCCACGGAAGGCTTCCTCGGTGCCCGGCTGCCCCCCTTGGTGTATCAGCAGGTTGTAGGTGCGCGAGGCGCATTCCGCCACGACGGCGGATACGGCCTTGTGTTCGGCCTCGTCGAGCAGGAGCACTTTCTCGCAGATGTAGTCGTCCATGTGGTCGAAGTCGATGCGGTCTCTCAGATACTTGTAGTGGTCTTCCACCTTGCTGTAGAGTTCCCAGTCTTCGTCCCAGTATTTGGCGAGCGCCATTCCCACAAACATGATCCATCCCAGAGCCACCGTGGGGTACTTGCCAAACTCCCTCAGGGCATCCGGCAGATAGCTTTCTCCCACCTTCATCCATAGCTCCTCGATGTCGGGAGCCTCGGGCAGATGCTGGTCCGCGCGGTGGATGGAAGCGAGATACTGGTGCAGGTCTTTCTTGATTTTTTCTTCTATAGATTCTTTCATTGCTTATAAATATTTTGATTATAAGCTGCAAAATTAATGAAAATATCCCAATCCCGGAAATAATATGTGCTAAAATGTTGTAATCCGGGAAATTAGCCAGCCCCCCACGGCTTCACATTTGAGGGGGTGGTATGTTAATAAAAAAAAAAAGACCATAAAATTTCTTTATTTCAAGGAAAAGAGCTATCTTTGCACGACGAATGCGCTTCGCTTTCTGCGGTCTGCAAAGACGGGATGTGAGCGTAAAATTTTGTTAAAACGCTAT
>CAVGLH010000146.1:0-5951 GCA_963630065.1 Bacteroides fragilis
ATTCTGCCAGCAACGCCTCCGCCACCTTGATGTCGAAGGGAGTGGTGATCTTGATGTTCTCGCGGTTTCCCTCCACCATCGCCACTTGGCAGCCGAGGCTCTCCACCACGGAGGCATCGTCGGTGAACTGCTCCTTGTAGCCTTGGTTGAAGGCTTGCTTGGCAAGACCGATGTCGAAGGTCTGCGGGGTCTGCACGATGCGGTAGTCGTCGCGGAGTACGTTCTTGCCACCGCCTCTCCTGTCGATGTAGCGCAGGGTGTCGGTCACGGCATACACCGGGATGGCTGCGTATTCCTCGCGGGCGGTCTCGTAACATTCCTCGATGACTTCTTTTGATACGAACGGGCGCACGCCGTCGTGGATGCCCACCACGCCGTCCTCGCCATCGGGTATCAATGCCAGACCGTTTTTCGAAGACTGGAAGCGGGTGTCGCCTCCGTCGGCAATCTGGTGCTGGATGTCGAAATGATGTTCCTCGCAGAGTTGGTGCCAGTATTCCTGTTGCGACTTGGGCAGGACGAGGATGATGTTCAGACGCTCGTCGTATTCGTGGAAACGCTCGATGGTGCGCATCAGGATGGGCTTGCCGGCGATGGGGAGGAACTGCTTGGGAATGTCGCTTCCCATGCGGAGACCTTTGCCTCCGGCTACTATGATAACATAATCCATAATTTAAGTGAAGAGTTAAGAGTGAAGAGTGAAAAATCCAATGCTTCACTCTTCACTTTGGGGTTGTTATTTCCCAAGTAAATGGGTGTATTGCATTCCTTTCTGCAACTTGGCAACGGGCTCGTCGCCAACGAAATAGCTCAATATCCTGTAAGCGTAGGGGAGGGTGGCGGCAGGACCCTCGCCCGTAATCACGTTGCCGTCCTCCTGGAACAGTTCGCCTGTGTATTGGGTGCTGTCGCCGAAGTAACGTTCGAAACCTGGCGAACAAGTGGCTTTCTTGCCGTCGAGAATGCCTGTGCTTGCCAATACCATGGGGGCAGCACAGATGGCGCCAACCCTCTTGCCAGCCTTGTTCTGCGCGATCAGTGCCTGGCGCACGCCCTCGTGCTCGTTGAGGTTGGTGCTGCCTGGCAGTCCGCCGGGAAGGAGCAGCATATCGGCGTCGGAGAAGTCCTTCACGTCCTCAAACTTCAGGTCGGCTTTCACGGTGATGCCGTGCGAAGTCTCCACAAACTCACTGCCCGTGATGCTCACGGTCTTGATGTCCACTCCTCCTCTGCGGAGGATGTCTACAGGTGCCAGTCCCTCGATTTCCTCGAAGCCATTGGCGAGAAATTCATATACTTTAGCCATAATTTTATGATGTTTATATCGTTTTATCCAATTATTTCCATTACCTTTGCAAAATTAATAATAATAATTGAAACTACAAAGCAAATGATACGTCAACATTTGAAATTTGCGATATTTGGCAATGAGTACCAGCCCAAGAAGTCTGCCTCCATCCATAGCATACTCTCTTATTTGGAAGCCCGCGAGGCGGAGGTGTATGTGGAAAAGGCTTTCTATGATTTCCTTACTCGCAGCCAGCTGTTGGATGTGAAGGTGGCGGGCGTGTTCGAGGGATATAATTTCGACGTGGATTATGTCATCTCGATGGGTGGCGACGGTACGTTCCTGAAGGCGGCGAGCCGTGTGGGTGCCAAGGGCACGCCCATCATCGGTGTCAACATGGGGCGTCTCGGCTTCCTTGCCGATGTGTTGCCGGGCGAGATAGAGGCGGCTCTCGACAGTCTTTATGCCGGCGACTGCTTGATAGAGAATCATGCGGTGATTATGGTTGAGGCTACGGGCGGTGTCTTGGCCGGCAGTCCCTTTGCCCTCAACGACATTGCCGTGCTGAAGCGTGACGATGCCTCGATGATTTCCATCCGTACTCATGTGAACGGTGAGTTCCTGGTCACTTACCAGGCAGACGGCCTTGTCGTTACCACTCCCACGGGTTCCACGGCTTATAATCTTTCCAATGGCGGTCCCATCATCATTCCGCAGAGCGGAAGTCTTTGTCTGACGCCTGTGGCTCCGCACAGTCTGAACATCCGTCCGATAGTGATCAACGACACTGCCGAGATTACGCTCGATGTGGAGAGCCGAAGCCATAATTACCTGGTGGCAATCGACGGCAGGAGCGAGCGCATGACCGAGGGCACCAAGCTCACCATCCGCAAGGCTCCCCATACCATCCGCATCGTGAAGCACCGCAACCAGCGTTATTTCTCCACCCTGAGGGAAAAGCTGATGTGGGGTGCCGACCAGAGGGAACGGTGATTCTGCGGTTGCTATGTAATGATTAAAAAATAACTTGGTACATTCATGTCTTAGCCCTTACATATCCTGCATCGACAAGCCTTTCAGCTGCACCTCCTTATACTTTCCGAAATTGTTACGAATCGTATCATATTTCTCCTGCAAGAGTTTAGGATTGTAGCGGTCGGCATTGCGCTTCACTTCCGCCACCAAGGCCGTCTTGTCAATGTCGTTGAGGGCGATAAGGTCTATCTCGTTCATCCCTTTCCTGTCCCAATAGTTACCGACCATCGTTACTCGCTCCTCCTCACTCATCTTCTGCCGGAAATATTGTTCCAACACAAGGCCTGTATAGTCATTGTAATCCCGCTCCACGATTTCCAAGAGCAAGTCGTTGCGTTGCCTTTCTATCAAGGCTTGATTAGGCAAGATAAAGCGAAACCAAAAGCGCAGGAAACAATCCTCCACGCACCATCTCAGGTTTCTGCTGCCTGGTTTACTGAACATCGGAGCCAACTTGCTCACATAGTTGTAATCTTCCTCCAGCCGTTTCAGATAGGTACCCGTGTTTTTGCCGATGACATTATCTATCTGACTCTGAACCGTCATTCCGCCTGCCACCAGTTGCAAGATGCTGAGATAGTTGGCATAATCCTTGCCAAACTCCGACAACACCAATTCCCTACCCTCGCTGAGGAATGGGCTCTCCAAGCCAGTTACCCATTTGAGCATACTCTCCTTATCGGTCGCTCCAGCATCCATCAACAGGGCGATGTACTTTGCCACCCCGCCAGTCAACATATACAGACAAAGTAAATCTTCGGAAGTATAGCTGGGATTATGGTCATGCAATATTTCCTTGATGACGCTGATTCTAAATGGCTTGAGCCTTATCTCGCAATCCTTCCTACCATACAAAGGCTCGTCATCGTTGTCGAAGATTTTGTGCATCATGCTATAGATACTACCACAAGCCACGAGGTTGACTGTTGTCGATTCGTGGTATCTGTCCCAGATGTCCTGAATATGGCTCGGGATGGCAGGGTTCACCTTCAAGAAGTTTTGGAACTCATCGAAGACGATGGTAAAGTGATGCTCCTTTCCATACTCCATGAGTTGCTCGAAGAACTGCGCAAAGCTCTCCAGGTGTCCATAGATATGAAGTCCGAGAACTTCGTCGGCAGTCTTTTGGAATTTCTCCACCAACACTCGCTCATTGTCTTTCGACACATACAGATACAACATCTTCTGCTCTTGCTCTGTCTTGAGCAAGAGGGCTGTTTTGCCAATGCGCCTTCTACCTATCATCACGGTGAAGAGGGAATGATTCGATGACCTTTCCCAGTTCTTGCGCAGTATCTCTATCTCCTTTTTTCTATCATAAAACCTCATAATGTAACAGCCGTTAAATTAATGCGCATTAAATAAACGGTGCAAAATTACGATTTTTCCATGAAACCTACAAGATAAAATGCAAAAAGTATACTGCGCTAACGGTATTTTTTGATACAAGGCGACGGAGGGGTAGCGTAGAAGTATGGTTTTGCTTTCCTACTTCACACTACGCCAAACGTATGCTAAGTATTTGTAAATAAGCTCGTTTATTGCGGTGTAGCATGTGGTACTAATATAACGGCCGTTAAAGCTATTCGATGTTCCACATTTTGTTCAGCATATCTATTGCCGATGGGGAGCGGAACACCTTTTCCCGGAAGGTGACAATGCCATTGGGGGCTATGTGGTCTTCGAAGGAATTGACGAGGAAGTCGGCCTCAAGGAGTATGCGATGGTCGGCTGAGGTCACATTGCTGTAAGTATGGTGATGGCCGATGAGCCAGCAGATGCGTTCCGTCTGCGCATCGGTGTAGCCTCCGACTTCCTGCAGCAGCTTGCGTGCCTCGTCGGGTCCCAGTTCCTCCTGCGCCTTTCCATTGCAGTTGCCATATTTCGCCTCTGCCGGGTGGATGCCGATGTCGTGCAGGATGGCTGCTGCCTCAAGGATGAATTGTGTCTCTTCATCCAGGTTCTCTGACACGCCGATGGTTGCGGCGAAGTCGTGTACTTTCACAAAATGCTGGATGCGGGGCACGTCACCACCGTCGTAACGGATCATTGCCTGCATCAATTGGGCGAGTTGTTTGTTCATATGCTTGTTTTTTTTGTTATAATCATTTTGTCTTATTTATCCCAATATTGCCAATACGGAATAGAGAGGATAGTTGGTGAGCCAGTCTTGCTCTCGGTATGGCGACATGGACAGGCGGATGCCTTGCAGCTCGGGATTTCGCTCGATGAAGGCACGGAGGCTCTTGGCCTGGAGGTTTTCCTCAGCCTTCACTTCTATGGGGAGAATCTTTTCCTCTTGTTGCAACAGGAAGTCGATTTCTCCACGGGAGTTTTCGGCCGACCAATAATAAATGGACAGGGAGGGGTGTGTCTTCAGTTGCTGCAAGACATACTGCTCCGTCAAGGCTCCCTTGAAGTCGGAGAAGAGCACGTTGCCGCCCAATAGACTCTGGGCTGGCACGTTGCTCATGGCGCACATCAGGCCGATGTCCGACAAAAACATCTTGAAAGCAGAGAAGTCTTCGTATGCCGCCAACGGCAACTGGGCTTTCTTGCAGCGGTTCACCTTATAGACAAGACCAGCATCCTTCAGCCATTCTATCGCCAGTTCGAAGTCCTTGGCACGGGCACCTTCTTTCACAACTCCATAGATAAACTTCTTGTTCTCTTTGGCGAGCTGGGCAGGAATGGAGCGCCATACCATTCTGATTCGAGGCACTTCGATGGCTGGGGCGTGCTTGGAGAAGTCGCGCTCGTAAGCCTCCAGTATTGCGTTCTGTATCGTCCTGACCTTGCCGAGGTTGTTGGCGCTGACAAAGGATGATACGGCGGCAGGCATTCCGCCCACGAAGTAGTATTGGCGCAGACGTTCCTCAAACTTGTTTCTGAACATCGTGATCATCGGCCACTCCTTTGCCTTGAGCAAATCCACCATCTTTGTTTCCCCTATAGCTTCCAGAAATTCAAAGAAGGAGAGGGGATAGAGATGCATGAAGTCAACCTTGCCCACGGGGAACGAGTCGCTCTTGTGCATGGCAATGCCCAGCAATGAACCGGCTGCCATCACATGATATTGCGGAGCTTTCTCGGCAAAATATTTGAGGGCGGTGATGCCTCGTGTGGCCTCTTGTATCTCGTCGAGTATGATGAGCGTGTTCCCGTTGATGCTCACTCCCGTGGTCCATTCCAGACTGGCGATGATGCGCGGAATATCAAAGTCGTGTTCGAACAATCCTCGGAGCGTATCATTGTCCTCGAAGTTCACATAGGCATACTTGGGATATGCTTCCTTGGCAAACTCTTGCATCAGCCAGGTTTTCCCCACTTGGCGTGCTCCGAGCATGATGAGCGGCTTTCTGTCGTCGTTCTCTTTCCACTGATATAGTTCCTTGATGGCATCTCGCTTCATAATAGTCTGATAGTTTGAATGTTTGATGCCGCAAAGTTACGTTTTTTATTGGAAATACCACAAAAGTCGTCCTTAAAAATGTGTAAAATCACAAAAAGTCGTCCTTAAAAGTGTTGAGAATCGCAAAAAGTCGAACTAAAAAGTGTTCCGAATACCACTTGTGACTGCACTTTGCCACCTTGCATACGCACAAGAATTCTCTCCATGGGGCATATT
>CAVGLH010000147.1:0-5921 GCA_963630065.1 Bacteroides fragilis
GCGTATGGGCGAGCTTCCGTTACCAGAGCAAGCAGTACATCAACAAGACCAACTCCCTCTACTTCAACGGTCGCTGGGAGACATTCGGTGGCGTTGACTACACGCTGAACAAGTATGTGAGCTTCTCGGTCAACTTCATCAACTTCTTCAACACGAAGGGTTGCTCCGGCAGTATCGGCGCCGCCGACCTGCTCGAAGACGTATCAGCCTACAAGAACTATGTGATGGCAGGAACCTACATCCGTCCGTTCACGGTTGAGTTCGCCGCCCACATCAACTTCTAACTAACTTTTATCATCATACATGTGCGCCACGGTCTGTGCAAAGTCCTTTTCCGGAATTTGCGAGGCATGGCGCACTTTCAGCCTGTAGTTATACACCGTCTGCACGGAGTAGTGCAGGAACTGGGCGATGCTCACACTGTCGGTGATGCCGATGCTTACGAGGGCATAGATACGAAGCTCGGGAGTGAGGGTTCCGTCCTCTTGTGGCTGGATGCGACTGTCGGGCTTGAGCAACTGGTTGAACCGCTCCACGAAGTCGGGATGCGAGAGGAGGAACGCCTTGTCGAAATGCTCGAAGAAGTTCTTCAGATACTTGTCGGTGATGGTATTGGAGTTCAGTTCCCTGCGGGCCGTATCCGCCTTGCCCGCCGTGATGAGGTTGTACATCTTCTTCTTGAATTCCTTCATGTCGATGATGTACTTGCTGATGAGCTGATACACATTGAAGAAGTTCTCGTTGTGGTAACTGATTTCCCTTTGCAGCAAGACGTTACTTTTTTGCAGTTGCTCCTGCGCCTCCTTGCGTTTGCCGATCATATCCTCCAGCATTGCGTTGCTCTCTTCCAACCTTCGCAACAATTGTTCCTGCAGTTTACCCTTCTTGCTGATTCTGCCCAACAGATAAATGATGGCAACAATGGCGAGGGCAAGCAGGGCAATGATGGCATAGAGAATATGAGTTCTGTGCAACCACCCGTCCTTGTACGACTTGGTAATCTTCGTATAAGCCTTGACCACATTGAGGCTCCGCCCTTGGTCGTTGAAGAACTTCACGTTGTCGGCACACACCATGGCGTAGTTGAAGGCACGGTTGGGGTCGAGGCAGATATGGGGCGAGTTGACGAGATGCAGGAGCGACTGCGCCTCGTGGTTGGCACACTCGATGTCATTGATGGACGACACGATGAGATAATGGTGGAAGGAGTCGTAATCCTCATGGCAGGCAAACAGGCGCGCCACGGTCGCAGCGAGAGACGCTGCCTCGTATGACGGTTGTCTGCATCTGTCAAGCATACCGACAACTTCCTCCGTGTCACCCTTTTGCGTCAGCATGACCTGATAGAACTGGTACCGCCAGTTGTCCTTGGGAAGGTAGATGCTGTATGTGTTCCAACAGTTCACTCCCTCCCGGCTCACCTTGTTGTTGACATCACCCATATTGCTGCGGAGGAACAGTTCCAGCATCAGGATAGCCATCTGCGTCCGGTTCTCCTTATCGAGTTTTTCTATGTCACCGATGTCCCGTATGAGTTTCGTGGCTTCAAGAAGTTCGCCGCACACCACTTTGGCATAGGCTTCATTGACAAGAGCTTTGGTATAAAAACTGGGCATTTGGCTGGCGGCAGCTATCTCCTGGCACTTTCTGGCATGGGCTACGGCAGAGTCCGGGTTCCATTTGAGATACTCCTGACAGAGCGACTCGTGGAAACGGAACCTGTCTGTGACGGTCATACAGTTGCCCTCCTCCATCTTGCGACGTGCAATGTCCTTTAATTTCGCCTGTTCATATTTTTGCCGTTGCTCCACGGCGGTGTCCAGCCTGCGCAGGTCTTCCTCTATCGAGACCCGGCAGAGGGCGGGCGCCGGCAGGAGCATGGCTGCAAAAATGAATATGCCTTTTATCTTCATCATGACGTTTTATGCTTTAATGCGACAGTTAAATTATAGGGTGCAAAAATAAGAAAAACATTTCAATTACCAATAGGGCAACCAAGAAAAAACACTCGCAATGGGTCAATTCATAGCCACTTGCCACAAGAATCGTAAGTTTGTGGGCGAAACCTTTGGCATTTCGGAAAATCTTTGTAATTTTGCACAGCATTCGTGGAATGCGGAGATTTTGGAACAGAATTATTATCATATAACAACAATAACTTACAGCAAATGAAAATTTTATTGTTAGGTGGAGGTGGCCGCGAGCACGCCTTAGCATGGAAAATCGCCCAGAGCGCGAAAGTGGAGAAACTGTTTATCGCCCCGGGCAATGCCGGCACACAGAATGTCGGCGAGAACGTGAACATCAAGGCCGACGACTTCGAGGCTCTCAAGAAATTCACTGTGGAGAACGGTGTCGATATGGTGGTGGTAGGTCCCGAAGACCCACTGGTGAAGGGTGTCTATGACGACTTCAAGAGCGACGCCCGCACCAAGGACATCCCCGTAATCGGTCCTTCCAAGGCTGGTGCCGTGCTGGAGGGAAGCAAGGACTTCGCCAAGCAATTCATGAAGCGACACAATATCCCTACCGCCCAATACGAGACCTTCGACGGCGAGCACCTGGAGGAAGGCCTGAAATTCCTGGAGACCTTGAAGGCTCCTTATGTACTGAAGGCAGACGGTCTCTGTGCCGGCAAGGGCGTACTCATCCTCCCCACCCTCGAAGAGGCGAAGAAGGAGTTGAAGGAGATGCTCGGCGGTATGTTCGGCAACGCTTCCGCCCGTGTGGTCATCGAGGAATTCCTGAGCGGCATCGAGTGCTCCGTGTTCGTGTTGACCGACGGCAAGAACTATAAGATTCTGCCCGAGGCAAAGGACTACAAGCGCATCGGCGAGCACGATACCGGTCTCAACACCGGCGGCATGGGCAGCGTGACTCCCGTTCCCTTCGCCACCAAGGAGTGGATGCAGAAGGTGGAAGACCGCATCATCCGTCCTACGGTAGATGGTCTGGCTGAAGAGAACATCGACTATAAGGGTTTCATCTTCTTCGGGCTCATCAACGTGGAGGGCGAGCCGATGGTCATCGAATACAACTGCCGCATGGGCGACCCCGAGACCGAGAGCGTGATGCTCCGGTTGAAGAGCGACATCGTGGATCTCTTCGAGGGCGTGGCAGCCGGCGACCTTGACAAGCGCAGCATCGAGTTCGACGAGCGTGCAGCCGTCTGCGTGATGCTCGTGAGCGGCGGCTATCCCGAGGCTTACAAGAAGGGCTACCCCATCGAGGGCATCGACGAGGTGGAAGGCTCCGTGGTGTTCCACTCCGGCACGGCGGTGAAAGACGGACAGGTGGTGACTGCCGGAGGCCGGGTAATCTGCGTGGTGAGCTATGGCAAGGACAAGGACGAGGCACTGAAGAAGAGCTTCGCCGAGGCACAGAAGATCAAGTTCACCGACAAGTACTTCCGCTCCGACATCGGACAAGACCTGTAAATTAATGTATAATTAATAATTAATAATGTATAATTAGAATGGAGTCTCCTCCTGCGATATTATACATTATTAATTATACATTATTAATTAACTTGAATGTTAAGAAAGAGAACATTTCAAAACAAGGTAGCGGCAAGCCGCTATTCACTCCCCGTCACTGCAACCCTTGCCGCTCTGGTATGGGTTGCTGTGGGTTTATTGCTATCCAATATCTGGGTGCAGTTTGCCTTCACCATCATCTCCACCTTCCTGATGGTGGAACTGAACAACCGCAATTCGCTCATGCGCACCTACAGCCGCATGGTGTCGTGCAGTTTTCTGGTGCTGGTGACAATGACCTCCATCCCCCACCCATCGTTCAAGGCCAACATCGTGACTATGTGTCTCATCGCCTTCTACCTCATCATCTGGAACGGCTACCAAGACAAGCAGTCATCCGGATGGGCGTTCTATGCCTTCTTCTGCATCGGACTCGCCTCAATGGTGTTCATCCAGATAGCCTACCTGCTGCCCATCTTGTGGATGCTGATGCTGGTGTTCACCAATTCGTTCAGCGTACGCACCTTCTTCGCATCGCTCATTGGGTTCGTTGCCCCCTACTGGTTCTCGGCAGGCTATTTCGCCTACACCAACAACCTGGAGGGATTCGTCGGGCATTTCGTGGAATTCATCAACTACCAGGAGCTGTTCGACTACTCGCAAGTAACCGACCACCAGGTGGTCAACCTCCTGTTCGTCACCCTTCTGGGCATCTTCGGTTCCTTCCATTTCCTGCACACGGCGTACGCCGACAAGATACGCACCCGAATGATTTATGAGTCGTTTATCATGGTCAACTTCGTGGCGCTTGTCTGCATCATCCTGCAGCCTCGCCACATCATGGAACTGGGCGGCATCATGATTGTGAACACGGCGCCGCTGATAGCCCACTTCATCACGTTTACCAAGGGAAAGGTGGCCAACATCCTGTTTATCGCGATGCTCATCATCGCCTTGGTCATCCTTTTGTTTAATCTGTTCATCCCCGAAACCACATTAGCGACATGGATACAATCATCAGTTTCTTAATCAACTGGGGCTACTGGGGCATGCTGGCGGCAGCCTTCCTTGCAGGCTCGTTCTTCCCCTTCAGCAGCGAGGCAGTGATGGCCGGCTTGCAGGCAGCGGGGCTGGAGCCCCTACCCCTTGTCATCTACGGCAGCATCGGCAACGTGCTCGGCTCCATGTTCAACTACGGCGTGGGGCGACTCGGCAAGATAGAATGGATAGAGAAATATCTGCACGTGAAGAAAGAGAGCCTCGACAAGGCAAAACGGTTCATGGCGGGCAGGGGTGCCTGGATGGGATTCTTCGCCTTCCTCCCATTGCTCGGCAGTGCCATCACCATCGTGCTGGGACTCACCCGTGCCAACCTCCCCATCTCCATCCTCAGCATCACCATCGGCAAGGTGCTGAGATATATGTTACTCGTTTACGGATTAAGTTTTATTTTTTAATATGAGAAGAATCTTATACCTTATTATATTATGCGCACTTCTTGCAGGATGCAAGGGAACGCAGCAGAAGTCTGCCACTGGAGGCGGAAACAGCAAACCGACGGTGACCGTCACCATCCCACCCTACCAATATTTTGTGGAGATGATAGCCGGCGGCAAGGTGGATGTCAACGTGATGGTGCCCAACGGCAACAATCCCGAGACCTACGAGCCTTACGCCCAGCAGATGATGGAGCTATCCAAGAGTGCCCTCTACCTGAAGGTGGGCAGCATCGGTTTCGAACAAACCTGGATGAAGAAGCTCCAGGACAACGCTCCCAAGATGAAGGTCATCGACACCTCCACCGGCATCACCCCCGCCAAGACTCCCGGCGGCAACGTCGACCCCCACGTATGGATGAGCTGCAAGAACGCCCGCATCATCTCCCAGAACATTCTCAAGGCTCTCTGCAAACTTCTCCCGAAGGACGAATCCCTGTTTGAGAAAAACTACCAGGCGTTGCTCCTTCGCATCGACCGCCGTGACAGTCTCATCAAGGAGGCAGCCACCAAGAGTGCCGAGTTTGAGCACAAGTTCGTAATCTACCACCCCATCCTCACCTACTTCGCCCGCGACTACCACCTGGAGCAGCTCGCTATCGAGGAAGAAGGCAGGGAACCGAGTGCCGCGCAGATCAAGGCACTCATAGAGAGAGCCAAGAAAGAGGGCATCAAGTACTGCCTCATCCAGAGCGAGTTCGCCAACCGCAACACCACCACCTTCATCAAGGAGAGCCACACCAAGTCGTTCGAAATCAACCCGCTCCAGAGAGACTGGGACAAGGCGATGGGCGAAGTGGCGAGAGTGCTGCAAGGCAAAGAGCTGGTGGTGGCAGGTGAATAGTATATATCAATTTATAAATATCGCAAATATGAAGAAAGTAAAATTGGCGAGCATCGCCTGAGTGCTGCCACCGTGACCTTTGATGTCTGCAACATGATAGGGAAA